>NZ_JBFRSX010000046.1:0-102273 GCF_041473835.1 Vibrio sp. 10N.222.55.A1
TAAATTGTTAAAGAGCTTTACTTGTTGAGCCTTCCTTTTAGTAAGGAGCCTCTCGAAGTGGACGGCCATTCTAGCGGATTAGATTCCAGTGTCAAACACTTTTTCCAGCTAATTTTTCAAAGCATCTTAAATGCTTATCACCGTCTTGTTACTCAGTTCAAACCGCTTGGTTATCCTTGGCAACGGAGGCGCATTATAGAGAGAATAATCCTTTATACAAGGCTAAAAACGAAAAAAAGCCGCCACCGGCGACCGTTCGAACACTATTCACACAAAGCGTTTAAAATAGGTACGATTAAGCCTTAATTTCGGCCAATCGTACCTACCGTTCTTACTTCAACTATTGGTGAGCAATAATGCGGTCGTTGTTTACTAATAGCTGCACTTTCTTATCTGGATTAATTTTTCCTGCCAGTATCGCTTTCGCTAACGGGTTCTCGACACTTTGTTGAATCGCTCTTTTCAAAGGTCGTGCACCATATACTGGATCAAAACCAACTTGAGAAATTAACTTGAGTGCTTTATCCGAAACTTCAAGCTCATAACCATTGTCTTCCATTCTCTTCTTAAGGTGCTCAAGCTGAATAGCGGCTATCGACTGAATGTGCTCTTGACCCAATGGATGGAACACCACGCTTTCATCAACTCGGTTCAAAAACTCAGGACGGAAATGTTTACCTACCACTTCCATCACTTCATTCTTTATTCCTTGGTAGTCGAGCGTATTGAAGTTCTCTTGAATTCTCGAAGAGCCAAGGTTGGATGTCATGATCACTACCGTGTTTCTAAAATCGACTGTACGACCTTGTCCATCAGTTAAGCGTCCATCATCAAGCACCTGCAATAAGATATTGAAAACATCAGGATGCGCTTTCTCTACTTCATCTAGCAAAATCACTGAATAAGGCTTGCGACGCACTGCTTCTGTTAAGTAACCACCTTCTTCATATCCAACGTAACCCGGAGGAGCACCAACCAAACGAGCAACAGAGTGTTTCTCCATAAACTCAGACATGTCGATACGCACCATTGCATCGTCACTATCAAACATGAAGTTCGCGAGTGTTTTACACAACTCCGTTTTACCAACGCCAGTTGGACCAAGGAATAAGAAAGATCCAATCGGCTTGTTTGGATCAGATAAACCTGCACGGCTACGACGAATCGCATTCGATACCACTTCGACTGCTTCCGCTTGGCCAATAACTCGCTTATGTAGAACACCTTCCATGTTAAGAAGCTTCTCTTTCTCGGCTTCTAGCATTTTAGAAACAGGTATGCCTGTTTGCTTCGATAGCACGTCTGCAATTTCTGCATCAGTGACCTTATTACGCAGCAGCGTCATTTCTTGCATTTCAGCTTGAGTCGCAAGATCTAACTGCTTCTCTAATTCTGGGATTCGACCGTATTGCAATTCAGACATTCGGTTAAGATCACCAGCACGTCTCGCAAAATCCATATCCATACGAGCTTGTTCTAGCTCTGACTTGATGTGTTGCGTGCCAGAAAGCGCGGCTTTCTCTGCATTCCACACTTCTTCAAGCTCTGCGAAATCTCGTTCTTTGTCAGAAAGCTCTTCTTGTAATGTTCGAAGGCGTTTTTCACTGGCTTCATCATTTTCATTGGTAAGAGCTTGCTGCTCGATCTTCAATTGAATGATTTTACGCTCGAGCTTATCTAGCGACTCAGGTTTTGAGTCGATCTGCATACGGATACTCGAAGCCGCTTCATCAATCAGATCAATCGCTTTATCCGGCAGTTGACGATCAGAAACGTATCGATGAGATAGTGTTGCTGCAGCCACGATTGCTGGGTCGGTAATTTCTACATGATGATGAAGTTCATAGCGCTCTTTCAAACCACGAAGAATCGCCACCGTGTCTTCAACCGTTGGTTCATCGACAAGCACTTTTTGGAAGCGGCGCTCTAACGCTGGATCTTTCTCTATGTATTGACGGTATTCATCAAGAGTCGTTGCGCCAACACAGTGGAGTTCACCACGAGCCAACGCTGGTTTTAGCATGTTACCGGCATCCATAGAGCCTTCACCTTTACCAGCGCCGACCATAGTATGAATTTCATCGATGAAGAGAATGATATTGCCCTCTTCTTTAGACAATTCATTGAGGACTGACTTCAAACGCTCTTCAAACTCACCACGATATTTAGCGCCAGCTACCAAAGCACCCATGTCTAATGAAAGTACGCGTCGGCCTCTTAAACCTTCTGGCACTTCATTGTTAATAATGCGCTGAGCCAAACCTTCAACGATAGCTGTCTTACCAACACCAGGTTCACCGATAATGACTGGGTTGTTCTTAGTACGACGCTGAAGTACTTGGATAGTACGGCGGATTTCGTCATCTCGGCCAATTACCGGATCCAGCTTGCCTTGCTCCGCTCTTTCAGTCAGATCGATGGTGAACTTCTCTAACGCTTGGCGTCGGTCTTCGGCATTTGGGTCATCAACTTTTTGACCGCCACGAACCTGCTCGATAGCTTGAGATAATTTTTGCTCAGTAAGACCTAGCTCTTTAAGCAGGTTACCTAAAGGGCCTTTATCTTCAATTGCGGCAAGTAGGAAGACTTCCGAAGAAATGTATGTGTCTTGACGCTTTTGTGCGACCTTGTCACATAGGTTGAACAAAGTACCCATTGCATTCGACAGTTGAACATCACCACCGATACCACTTACTTTCGGTACACGGTCTAATATTTCGCTTAGCTTTGAACGCAATTGAACCACATCAATATTCAGCATGGTGAGCAATGGACGAATTGCACTACCATCTTGATTAAGCAAAGACACCATTAGGTGCACAGGCTCTATATATTGGTGATCACGACCTAATGCGAGCGACTGAGCATCAGATATCGCAATTTGGAATTTACTAGTGAATCGATCGAGACGCATGCCAACCTTCCTACTCTTAGATATGTTTATCTTATGGTTAGAAGATGGATACGGTAACGCGGATTTTCAAGGGATAAGAATGAAGAATAGAGCTGTTATAAAAATATAAATGAGCTGGATGACTGGTTGCACTAGTTAAAGGTTACTCTAACCAAATAAAAGTAGCTTGGCGTCCAGTAATACCATCACGACGATAAGAATAGAACGCATCGGCATCAGCGAAGGTACATAGATTAGAGTCTGTCACAGAAGTTACACCAACTTTGTTCAGTCGTTGCGTTGCAAGCTGAGACATATTCGCTAGCCATTTGCCTGGTTCAGCTTTGGCTTCAAATGCGAGCTTAGCTTGAGAGTCAAAACTAACGAAAGCTTCCAACACATCATCGCCTACTTCAAAAGCTTGTTTGCCTATTGCAGGACCAAGCCAAGCAATGATCTTATTCTCTGAACCTAAGTTTGAAAACTTTGCGACGGCATTTTCAAGAATGCCACCAGCAAGACCACGCCAACCAGCATGAACTGCAGCAACTTGAGTGCCTTTGGTATCAGTAAGGATTACAGGTAAGCAATCGGCTGTCATCGCAGAACAAACAACATCTTTAGCTGTGGTAAATGCACCGTCAGCATCAAGAATATCTGCCGTAGGGTGTAAAACCGTAACGACATCTGTTGAGTGAGTTTGATGTAGCCATACCGGAGCGGCAGGCATATTAGCGTGTTGCTTGAGCCAGGCTCTGTTGTTTTCAACAAGCGAAGTATCATCCCCAACATGCGTACCTAGGTTTAATCCTTGATACGCACCAGTAGAAAAACCATCAAAACGTGTCGAAGCAAATGCTTTCACGTTTTTTGGTGCATTCCAGTTAGGGATGATCATCGACATGATTAAATGTCGTCTTCCAAGTTTTCGCGCGCATCAACACGTAACGCTTCAGCCATCACAACCATGTCATTTGGCACAGGAGCGTGGAACTCAACTTCTTCACCTGTAATTGGGTGAACAAATTTAAGCATAACGGCGTGCAGTGCTTGGCGATCAAAAGAACGAATCATGGTCGTTAGTTCTTCAGATGCACCTTTTGGAATACGAGCACGGCCACCGTATGCAACGTCACCTAGCAGCGGGTGCTGAAGGTATGACATGTGAACACGGATTTGGTGAGTACGACCCGTTTCTAGGCGTAGACGAATACGAGTATGCTCGCGGAAGTGCTCAGCAACACGGTAGTGAGTTACCGCTGGTTTCCCTAATTCATTTACGTCCATTAGAGTACGCTTAGTTGCGTGACGGCTAATGCCTTTTTCTACCACACCACCAGCGGTCATTTTGCCAATTGCAATTGCTTCATACTCACGAGTAATACGACGCTTAGCAAGCGCACGCACAAGACGAGTTTGAGCTGGAACCGTTTTAGCCACAACCATAAGGCCTGTTGTGTCTTTATCAAGACGGTGCACAATACCTGCACGAGGCACTTCTGCAATCTGTGGGTAATGGAAAAGCAATGCGTTTAGTATGGTTCCATCCGGTGTGCCAGCGCCTGGGTGTACAACCAGATCGCGAGGCTTATTGATAACCAATAAGTCATCATCTTCGTAGACAATGTTTAGAGGAATATCTTGTGCTTCCCAGCGCTCTTCATCTGCAAGTTCAGCTTGCAAGATGATCTCTTCACCGCCCAAAACCTTAACGCGCGGCTTTGTAATAACTTCGCCATCCACTTGGATTTTGCCGTCAAGAAGCCACTCTTTAATGCGAGAGCGAGAAAAATCGGTAAATAGTTCAGCGACAGCTTGGTCTAAACGTTGACCTAACTGGCTGCTTTTTACTGTGTCTGTTAATGTGATCTGCTGAGCCATATCGAACTTTTTTAAAAACCGTGAGACTAATACCCATTAGTATGGATAAAATAGAATAATTGCATCATTGTATCTGTTACTGGTTAGAAAGTAACGGAAGCTTACGAAATATTTAATTCAAGGAATCGACGCCTGACATGAAACACCTTACTTTATCGGGTCTATTAGCCGTATCACTCTTGGTTGGTTGTTCAAGTAGTGAAGAGATAGTGCCAGATGTACCACCATCGGTTCTCTACTCTGACGCTCAAGAATCACTGCAGAGCGGTAGCTGGCTTTCAGCAATAGAAAAGCTAGAAGCCCTAGACTCACGTTACCCATTCGGCGCCTATTCTGAGCAAGTACAGCTCGATCTGATTTACGCTTACTACAAAAATGATGACTTGGCACTTGGCCTCGCTACCATTTCACGTTTCCTACGTTTGAACCCAACGCATGAGAAACAAGACTGGGTTCTTTACATGCGCGGCTTAACGCACATGGCGCAAGACCGAAACTTCATGCACGATATTTTTAATATCGACCGTAGTGACCGAGATCCTGAACCAGTGAAACTTGCGTTTGCTGACTTCAAGCGACTACTCGAACGTTTCCCTAGTAGCCCTTATGCTGAAGATGCACAAAAACGCATGTTCGCACTTAAGAACCGCCTAGCAGAGTATGACTTAGCAACCGCTGATTTCTACCTACGCCGCGAAGCTTGGATTGCTGCGATCAACAGAACGCAAGAGCTGCAAAAAACTTACCCAGACACCATTGCTGCGCGTAAGTCTTTAGATATCCAGCTAAAAGCTTATCAACAACTCGGCCTAGATGACGCTGTGTTAAGAACAGAAAAGTTGATTGAGTTAAACCCACTACCTTAATCAAACCTCTTACATCTCAATCCTAAAAGCGCGCTAATTTACTAGCGCGCTTTTTTTCATCTACATATCGCAAACTTGATGGATCGCATAATACACGGTATCTTCAAAAGATAACTTTTAACAAAACATCAACATGGAGTGTGGATGTGAGTAGGTTGTTATTATTTATCTGGATATCGCTATTTAGCCACTTATCCTACGCATTAGAACTGTCTCCATTAAGCAATAAGCCTTACATGGGTGACTTGGATGTGCTCAAAACCAAAGGAACGGTTAGAGTGCTAGTGTCTGCCGATCTTGGTTTCTATTACATCGAGGATGGCAAGCCAAAAGGCATCGTGGCAGAAATGCTCTACCACTTTGAGAAAAGCCTTCGTAAGAAACATCCCTATCTCAATGTTCAAATCATCCCCGTGCAACGAGATGATCTACTTCCCTCTTTAGAGTCTGGCTATGGTGATGTCGCTGTCGCTAACCTAACGATCACCGATAAACGATTACGAACCATCGATTTTTCGGATCCGATGATTAAAGATGGTAAAGAACTCATTATCACAGGGAAAAAGGCCGAACCTATCACCGAAATCAAGCAATTGAGTGGCAAAGAGGTGTGGATACGAGCAAGCTCGAGTTACTTCGAGAGTGTACAAAGAGTTAATAAGGAGCTTAACGAGCTAGGTTTACCACCACTGCATGTCCACTTTATCGAGGAGTCATTACAAGACTACGAGCTGATAGAACTGGTTAACCAAGGTTATATACAAGGCACAATTCTGGATAACCATAAAGCCAAGCTCTGGATCGATGTAATGGAAAACATTCAAGTCCATAACGACTTACCTTTACGAGAAAATGGTCGTATTGCTTGGGCTTTAAGAAAAGACAGCCCTCAACTGAAGAAAGAGATAAACAAATACGTCAAGACCGCACGAACAGGCACCCTGCTTGGGAATGTCATCTACCAGAAATACATCGACAATACTCGCTGGTTAGGCCGAGCACTCAACCCCAATAAAGTAGACCGAGTAGCTAAACTCTCAGATGTCTTTGAAAAGTATTCGAGCAAGTATGAATTTGATCCTTTGATGATGTCAGCTCAAGGTTTCCAAGAATCAGGACTGGATCAGAGCCGGATTTCTCATCGCGGGGCTATTGGTGTGATGCAGGTATTACCGAGTACCGCCAAAGATAAAAACGTCAACATCAAGAACATCCATAAGGTGGATAACAACATCCATGCGGGTGTGAAGTATATGCGCTTTATCAAAGACCGATATTTTGACGACCCGGCAATATCACCCGACAATCAAATCTACTTTACCTTGGCTTCTTACAACGCTGGTCCAGCTAAGATCAGAAAGATGAGGAGCATTGCCAAGCAGAAAGGTTACAACCCAAACATCTGGTTTAAAAACGTAGAAATCATCACTCGCAAATACGTGAGTAAAGAACCCGTAACCTATGTTGCCAACATCAATCGTTACTTCGTAATCTATAAACAATTACAAGCTATCAATGCTATCCGAGAGGACGGCACAGCGAGATTACTGAACACTAACGACTAGGATAGCCTCCATCCCAGAGCTGGGGAGCCAAAGGTATTAGGTAAAGCTGAAAAACACAAAAGCCGCATAAGAATACTTATGCGGCTTTTGTTTATCTAATTCTGAAGAAGCTTATGTAGCGACCTATATTACAAGACCTATATCACAAAACACTATTGAGTAAATTTCAATCAAGCACTTTCCATAGGCTGTAGGATGCCCCTAAAAACTGATTTAATTTTTAGCGAAGCCTTGCCTCCAAGTTATCGTTTTTCATAAGGATAACAAGCATTTTTCGCCAAAAAGATACTAAGACTTGCGTAAGATCACATTTGATTTTAATGCTTATCCCACCCAACCAAAACAAGATCTAGATCACATTCTTTATTCCTAAAAGTCGTAATCTGAAGTTAACCCATGAGGGATACAACAGAGGAAAACTTCTATGAAAATGAACATCACTGGTAAAAACATCGACATTACCTCTGCAATCCGTGATCACATAGAAAGCAAATTTAAAAAGCTAGATAAATGGCAAGTAGACATCATTGGCTGCCAAGCGAGCTTTAGCGAAGAACCAAACAAGAAGAAAAAATTTGAAGCGGTTCTAACCGTACCAAAAGGCCAACTTGTTGCTTCATCAATCCATGACGACCTCTACGTAGCTATCAACGAAGTAGAACAAAAACTAGAGCGTCAACTCAACAAGCTACGCCATAAACCTGAAGCGCGCCGCGCTGAAAAGCCTGAAATCGAAGAGCTAGAAGCTGAAGTAGAATAAGGAAAGAGAACAGATTAAAAAATAGCGCCTCAGGGCGCTATTTTTTTGCTTGACGCTCGTAGCTCGCTTGCTTATTGTGTTTAAACATTCATAAAACAATCACTTTTTATGCACACTCAATCTTTGTTTATTTTTGACTTCTTTTTTCTTCCGTAAATCGGAGGCTAAGTCGTTTTAGAAAAACAAGTCAAAAACGAACAAGAAGCCTCCCACACTAGGGAGGCTTTTTTATAAGGACACATTTATGACTGACCGCTCAATTTCACTGGATGATATCCGCCTTCGTCTTAATGATTTAGACGACGAACTCCTGAAGTTACTTTCAGAGCGTCGCAAGCTAAGTATCGAAGTCGCTAAAAGCAAAGTAGAGACATCAAAACCAGTTCGTGATGCAGTACGAGAACAACAACTATTAGTTAAGCTGATCAACAACGGCAAAGATAAATACGAACTTGATGCGCAGTACATTACCAAGCTGTTTCACACCATCATCGAAGATTCCGTTTTACTACAACAGTCATACTTACAAAACCTAGCGAACCCGCAAAGCCGTAAACCATTGGCTCGCGTTGCATTCTTAGGTTCTAAGGGATCGTATTCTCACCTTGCGAGCCGCGAATACTTCAGCCGCAAGAATATGGAATTGATTGAGCTGAACTGTAATCACTTCAAAGAAGTCGCATCAACAGTAGAGTCTGGCCATGCCGACTACGGTGTCCTGCCGATTGAGAACACCAGTTCAGGGTCAATTAACGAGGTCTACGACCTGTTACAGCATACGACTCTATACATTGTTGGCGAACTTTCTCAACCGATTGAGCACTGCCTTGTTGCTAAAAGTGATATCCGTTTAGAAGACATCAAAACACTCTACTCGCACCCACAACCTCATCAACAATGCAGTGAGTTCTTGAGCCGCCTTAAGGGTGTCAACCTTGAGTCTTGCGCAAGCACCGCTGATGCAATGAAAAAAGTTAAAGAATTGGGTGGTAATGACGTAGCTGCTATTGGTAATGCATCGAGCGGTAAGCTTTATGGACTACAGCCAATCCAGAGCAATATTGCAAACCAAACAGAGAACCACACTCGTTTCATCGTTGTGGCGCGTAAGCCTGTTGAAGTATCGACTCAAATACCAGCGAAAACAACGCTCATCATGTCGACATCTCAAGAGGCGGGTTCTTTGGTAGAAACACTACTGATCCTGCAACGGTTAGGCATCAACATGACTAAGCTAGAATCTCGTCCTATCATGGGTAACCCTTGGGAAGAGATGTTCTATGTCGATTTAGAGGCGCATCTGGATTCAGATAATATGCAACAAGCGATAACGGAACTAACAGCCATTACTCGCCACCTTAAGGTGTTGGGTTGCTACCCAAGTGAGAACATCAAAGCGACTCAAGTTAAGTTGTCATAGCTGAAAGTGAGTATCAGCTTTTAGCTAACATAAGTATTTGGCCTACAGCAGGCCAAATACTTAAATCACCCTCTAGTCGAGTACTATTCTCGCTAAGAAAACTCACCCTAGCATGCCTGAAACACAATTCACTTGTTTCGCACATTCGGCACGCTTACTCTCTCCACTGCTTGAGCCTTTCTAACAAAAACTCATTAGTGGCTTTTTTTATCAATAAAGACAAAACCTTACCCCCTTCACAGGAAATCATCGAACTACGTATAATTAATAGCGAGTAAGCATTAAGTAACATAAACTTATGCGCTTAATTTATAAATAGTGTTGTCATTAACTATGAAGCTAAGTACTAAAATCTTACTACTGATAGCCCCTGTGATACTGATCAGTACCGCGGCTTCTAGCTATATTATTTATTCGACGCAAAAAAGCAGTTTCATCAAACGCGAAGACAACGCACTTCAACTGAACATGGAAAAACTAGCCGGATACTTTCGCCAATCTCGTTCCTTCCTCAATAGCTACTCTTACACCTTGACCCAGAGTGATATGGTGAAGCGTTATTTTCTCACTGACCAAAATCTATCTCGCGATCTTGAACTGGTCAGTAACCTTCGAGAAGCCATTCATTTCCTGCAAGATGACGATGAAAGCTATACAGGTTTAGCACTTCTTAATGGTGTTCGAAAACTGCGTTATTACGCGGATAATAGCAATGACTCACGCACTCAGATCGACAGTAAGATATTGGAGTATGTTGACCAGCACTATCAAGACACCCTAGCAACATCGAGTACCAACTATATTCAAAACTCCCAAGGCGAAGGGATGTTGGTTCACTATGACAAGGTAGACAGAAAAGCGATTTTCCCAACCGCAAGCAATCAACCCGACGATGTGTTCTTTGTTGTTGTCTCTGTCTCTCTCGACAAATTTAATGCGCTGAGAAAACAGATAGAGTTCGACTACCAAACCAGTTTATTCTTCACATCCATAGCGGTTTCTTTGGAAAATGATGTCACCCACTCAGTCAAGCTTGCTCCAGAACTGTACGCCACGGTCGATCCGGCGCAATTCCTATTAGAAAACAAGCTCGATTCAATTTGGAACAAGCTGAGTTTGTCGTTTGCCCTGTCTGCGTTTGTGACTGTCGCTCTTCTACTCATGCTTCTGTCTCGCACTGTGATTACTCCAATAACGCGGCTCGATCGACAGCTACAGCAAGTCGAAAAAAAACAACGTAAGAACATCGAACGCTTGGGCACTCGTGATGAGCTTGGCCGCCTATCACAGCGTTTTTATGACATGTACCAAGAGTTAGATAACACCTACCAACAGACCAAGCTCTTGGCCGAAAATGATCAGTTAACCCAAATAGCCAATAGGCATCAGTTTCAAACCTTCGTTCAGCAATCGTTGCCAAAACCGAGTTCGAATACCGAAACCTGGGTTCTCTATTTTGACTTGGACAACTTCAAGTTTGTGAACGACAAATACGGACATCAAATCGGCGACTCGATTCTGGTCTCTTTTGCTCAGCGTATTTCAGATATTTGTCGTCACTATAAAGAGGAGTTCGACGCTCATTGTATGCCAGCCCGACTTTCTGGAGACGAGTTCGTTGTCTACATTAACGCTCCTAGTCACCGAGGAAATGTCGCGCATCGATTCTCGAATGATTTACTGACTCCACTGCAAAAAGGTTTTGTCACCGAATCAGGCAGCTTTCCGATCACGGTCAGTATTGGTATTGCGACCTACCCTAATGATGGCAACTCAATCGAGAAGCTACTGTCCAACGCGGATACCGCGATGTACCAAGCCAAGCGTGCCGGTAAAAACCAATTTGCTGACTATTCACGGGATTTAGACAAAGCCATTCAGCGCCAAGCAGATATTGAACGTGCGCTTAGAGGTAAGAATTTTGATGATGAATTCAGGCTCGTTTACATGCCCTACATGGATTCCACCGGGACTGATGTTATTGGCGTTGAGGTGTTATTGCGTTGGAATTCAAAGCAACTTGGTTTGGTTCCACCAGATGAGTTCATTCCAATAGCCGAACAAACCGGGCTGTTTGAACATGTTGACCGCTGGGTAATACAGAATGCGTTTGCTTCATTCCATCGACTTCAGGCTCAATTTGATCACTCAATTCAATTGTCGATCAACCTATCTTCTGCTGGCATTGAAACCACTCATCTTGCGGGTTTCATTAAAGAACACGCGGAGTTAAATCGAATTCCACCAAGCCTAATCGATTTTGAAATCACTGAAACCTTTTACTCAAATTCAGAAGGTTTTCCATTGCTGAACGAACTGGCATGCATGGGCTATCGACTTGCGATTGATGATTTTGGTTCCGGTTACACCTCTATCACTCAACTGGTGCAGTATCCAACTCAGAAAATTAAATTGGATAAAGCGTTTTTGGATACCTTGATTGAGACCAATAACCAGAACATCGTAAAACCGGTTATCGGGTTGTGTCATGCTCAAGGGAAAAAGGTCACCGCCGAAGGGATTGAAACTCAAGGCATGCACCAGTGGTTACAGGATGCACAGTGCGATATGCTGCAAGGCTATTACTTTGGTAAACCCATGCCACTAGAAGAATTGAGTGACTGGTACCGACAACATCAACTCAATCTAATCGACAACAAAAAGAATCCGACACATGAAATCTGTAATCATCGCATCGCTGAACCCAGCTAAAATCAACGCCGTTAAAAGTGCGTTCTTATCTGCTTTTCCTGATACTGAATTTGATTTCCAAGGCATCAGCGTCCCTAGTGGTGTCGCCGATCAACCGATGAGCAATGATGAAACCTATCAAGGTGCCGTGAATCGAGTTCACAACGCAACTCAAGCTCAGCCTGATGCAGACTTCTATGTTGGTCTAGAAGCGGGAATAGAAACAAACGTCACCTTTGCCTGGATGGTGATCGAAACGAATGGCCAACGTGGCGAGTCTCGTTCAGCAAGTCTGATGCTGCCACCAGCCGTGCTTGAGAAACTAGAGCATGCAAACGAGTTAGGGGATGTGATGGATGAAGTGTTTGGTACCGACAATATCAAACAGAAAGGTGGTGCCATTGGCCTACTGACACATAACCAATTGTCACGCAGTTCGGTCTATCATCAAGCTTTAATTTTGGCTCTGATCCCATTTGTGAATCCTGAACACTTTCCTATTTAGTATTTGAGGCTTCCTTAAACTTCAAAAGATTCCAAGAACAATCTTCAGAAACAAAAAACGCTAACATCCAGTTAGCGTTTTTTATCGAATTCGTATTCATACTATCGCGTGATAGCTTAATTCCATTATTACTTTAGCAATAGGTCGGCGATCACGACTTTCTCTTGCTCAGATTTGGCCTTTAGCTCATTTGAGCCTCTGGTTATCGTCGCTACGCCTACGCCCAGCATTTGACTCACCTGTCGTTGAGACATATCGCCTTTCATCAGCTCACAGAAGATATTAATTCGAGCAACCAGAGCATCTCGCTCGTCTGGTGTCATCATCATAGTCAACAACAGCTCGTGCTGATCTTTTTCGACAGCCGTCTTTACCAAGTCCATCAGTTGTTGCCAATTATCATATTCAGGTTGTGATGCCATATCTCTACACTTACTTTTAAATTCTGACTTTAAAGAGTCGCTTAACGATTGAAAGCGTTTAACACTTTATACCGAAACACTTGATGCGATCCAATGTAAAAAGGCAGTAAGTGGAAATGGTTAGCACTCACTGCCTTTATTCTTACTCAGTTTCGGGCCAAATGCCGAAGGCTTAGTATTTCGTTTTTGCCTCATGGGGCGCTAAAAACGTCCCTTTCTCACCCAAGATATCTCGATAGTAGGTCTCAAACATCAAGATATTCTGAACGTAGCCACGTGTCTCTTTGAATGGGATCATTTCGATAAATGCAAAGGCATCGAGCTTTTCATCGCTGCGTGAACGCCACTGTTTCACACGGCTAGGTCCAGCATTATAAGCCGCAAACGCAAAGATACGGTTGTCATCATATTGAGCGAGTAAACCATCTAAGTAGTGACTGCCAATCTCAATGTTTTTGCCGACATCATAAAGATCATCGCTGCCCTGATACTTAATCTTATGTTTGTTCGCTGTGTATTGCGCCGTCTTGGGCATAATTTGCATAATGCCACGCGCGCCAACTGGAGAGCGAGCTTCTGAATCCATCGCACTCTCTTGTCTTGCTAAAGACATCAAAGTGATTGGATCGAGATCGTGCTTTTCAGCGTAGAAGTTAAACCACCACTTATGAGCAACAGGGAAGCGCAGCGCAATGTTATCCCACATCTTCGCAGAGATACTCGCTGTTACGGTAAAGTGATTCCAACGCTGTGTCGCAGCGTAAGCGGCAAGCATCTCTTTTTGCTCTTTATCTGCATTGGTCAGTAACCAGCGCCATTCACTTTTCGCTGCCGCAATTTTGTCTCGGTCAATCAGTTCACCAATACGCACCAAAGAGGTGTCGAATGGCTTCACTGTTTCAGCATTGTATTTAAGTGTCGATGTTGGATATTGAACTGGCTTACCTAACTGCTTAGCCGCAGCCACACTGTAGAAATTACGCTGACCCAAGATATCTGACAGTCGCTTATTGCCTTTGTCAGTATCGCCCGTCGCGATTTCAGCTCTGCCCTGCCAATATTGCCAACGAAGCGAAGCCTGATGTTTATCATCCAAGCGCGCTATCCACTCTTTCAAACCCGTCCAATCGGCATGTTGAATTGCTAAGCGAGCACGTCGTTCCAGCAGAACTTGCTTTGATGAACTCGCGAGCATTTTGTCGCGCCACACCATTAACTCTTCAGAGTCGGTGTTGATCAGACGAAACGTTAGGTAATCAGCGAGCTCTTGAGATTTCTCTTTCGAAAACTTCTGAGCCTTGATGACATCATCAAACACCTTTTGAGCACTGCTTGATGATTTCCTTGCTAGCTTCTCGAAAGCAAACTCTGTTTGAGCTTGGTAGAATTCATTCGCTGGATGTTTTTTAGCAAACGCGAGTACATTTTCAGGCTTGTTGTACAACGCCTTCATCTGCTTCGCTTGAGCAATTGACTCATCATGATCCAATTGCTTAATCAGATAGCTCATTAACTTACCGTTACGGCCCTCGAACGCTAGCAGCATTCTATCCAGAATCAGCTCATCAGTTCTTAGCCCAGCTTGATCCCAGCTTTTAAATAAAGGGTCACAAGCGTCATCAACACCACTACCACTCAACCAAAGTTGTTTAGCTCCTTTAAAGGCAAGCTCTTGGTTACCTTGCTCATAATGCGCTCGATAATAAATACATTGGTATTTTTCACCGACAGGCTCTTTGGTTTGAAACTCAAGGATCGTCTTCCACTGTTTTTGAGAAGCCAATGAGTCCAAATAAGGTGCGCGCATTCGATTGGAGAAAGGCAATGCCTTGTTCTCTTCAATGAAAGCATCGACCTCAGCAGGTGTGCGATCACCTAAGCCAATCAGAAAGGCCCGATAATCGGTGTAAGGTGTTAAAGGGTATGTTTGAATTTTGTTACGCAGCGCGGAGTAAGCTTTTAGATCACGGCTGTCTAAAACCTCTTGCGCTTTGTCATAAACGTCACGCTGCATTTCAAGCTCGGATGCATTGCTAGCCATAGCGACCGGAGCCAGTGAAACCGAAGACAAAATTGCCGATGCAGCCACAGCAATTTTCGTATTACCAATGCGGAAAAACATTCGCTCTTTCCTTAGTGCGTGTATGAATACGTGAAGTCTATTTACGCCCGACATCACATCAAATGTAAAGGATTTGAGTGTAAATATTATTAATATTTAACACTTCGCCTCAGAAGCCCATTAAATATAGTTTTAATGACCAATGTGACAATAATAGGTAAGGATTAGTTCAAGAGTGGCTTTTCTGCCCTAGGAGTAACATCTTTGAGGATATTGGTATAAAATAGCAGACAATTTTGAACAATAATTAGGATCGATCGGCAATGGCTGAATACGTATATACCATGTCTCGGGTGAGCAAAACTGTTCCACCTAAGCGTCAAATTCTTAAAGACATTTCTCTTAGCTTTTTTCCTGGCGCTAAAATCGGTGTTTTGGGTCTAAATGGTTCAGGTAAATCTACCCTACTACGTATCATGGCTGGTATTGATACTGATATTGATGGTGAAGCACGTGCACAACAAGGCCTTAAAGTAGGTTATCTACCACAAGAGCCTGTGCTAGACGAATCAAAAACTGTTCGTGAAATCGTAGAAGAAGCGGTTTCTGACGTTGCTGACGCACTTAAGCGTATTGATGCGGTTTATGCAGCTTACGCAGAACCAGATGCAGACTTCGATGCACTGGCAAAAGAGCAAGGCGAACTAGAAGCTCTGATTCAAGCAAAAGACGGTCACAACTTAGAGACTGCTCTAGAGCGTGCTGCTGATGCACTTCGTCTTCCTGAGTGGGATGCGAAAATTGAATTCCTATCAGGTGGTGAGCGTCGTCGTGTTGCTATCTGTCGTCTACTTCTTGAGAAGCCAGATATGCTGCTTCTTGATGAACCAACCAACCACTTGGATGCAGAATCAGTAGCATGGCTTGAGCACTTCCTTGTTGATTACAGTGGTACTGTTGTGGCGATTACCCACGACCGTTACTTCCTAGACAACGCAGCTGGCTGGATTCTAGAACTTGACCGTGGTGAAGGTATCCCATGGGAAGGTAACTACACGTCTTGGCTAGAGCAAAAAGACGAGCGTCTTAAGCAAGAAAAAGCGGGCGAAAGCGCACGTCAAAAGACAATCGAGAAAGAACTTGAATGGGTTCGTCAAAACCCTAAAGGCCGTCAAGCTAAGTCTAAAGCTCGTATGGCTCGTTTTGAAGAATTGACAACTGGCCAATACCAGAAGCGTAACGAAACCAACGAACTGTTCATCCCGCCAGGTGAGCGTCTAGGTGATAAAGTTCTTGAAGTGAACAACCTGACTAAATCGTTTGGTGATCGCGTTCTTATCGACGACCTATCGTTCAGCATGCCTAAGGGCGCAATCGTCGGTATCGTTGGTGCCAACGGTGCAGGTAAATCAACACTATTCAAGATGCTAAGCGGTGCAGAACAGCCAGATTCAGGTACAGTTGAACTAGGCGAAACCGTTAAGCTTGCTTCTGTTGATCAGTTCCGTGACAGCATGGACGACACTAAGACAGTATTCCAAGAGATCTCTGAAGGCGCTGATATCATTAAGATCAACAACTTCGAAATCCCTGCGCGTGCTTACTGTTCTCGTTTCAACTTTAAAGGCAACGACCAACAGAAGATCATCGGTGAGCTTTCTGGTGGTGAACGTAACCGTGTTCACTTAGCGAAACTGCTAAAAGCGGGCGGTAACGTACTGCTACTCGATGAGCCTACCAACGACCTTGACGTTGAAACGCTACGTGCTCTTGAAGAAGCACTGCTTGAATTCCCGGGCTGTGCAATGGTTATCTCGCATGACCGTTGGTTCCTTGACCGTATTGCGACCCATATCTTAGACTACCGTGATGAAGGTCAAGTTAACTTCTACGAAGGTAACTATACTGAGTACACTGAGTGGCTTAAGCAGACTCTAGGCGCACAAGCGGCAGAGCCGCACCGTATCAAGTACAAGCGTATAGCTAAGTAAATAAGCTTGTATTTTGAACAAAGGCCGCGATAATAGCGGCCTTTGATATATCTGGCTTACGTGTAATGCATCGATATAGAGAGATTACTTATGGTTGAAAGACGTCAATTTTCACGAGTTATTTATCAAGTCCCGACTGAGATCTCACAAGGACAAGTAAAGGTATCAGGCTCAGTGCAAGACTTATCACTCCATGGTTTACTCATTCAATGCAATGAATCAAAACAACTTAGCCATGATGTCCCTGTTCAAGTGAGCTTTAAACTCGAAAACAGTGATATCAATATTCAGTTAGAAGCAACGATAGTCTCTACCATCAATACCTCAATGCGTTTACGCATAGAGCATTTAGATATTGATAGTATCAGCCACCTTAAGCGCCTTGTTGAGCTTAATGTTGGTGACGATGACCTGCTTTATAGAGAGATTGAACACCTTACCGACTTAGGTAAGGAATAATATCTCCATTACCCTTTTTCTATTAGAAGCATTTAGTTAATACAGAACCATGTCTAAAAAAGTGTCCATTACTATTCCCTCTAGTCAGGGGGAACAGACGTTTTACTTCGGTCGAAAAGCCGTACTCTTATGCATGACAACCCTGCTCTCAGTACCGATGTTGATTGGTGGTGCAACCTACATGCACCTTGAGAGTAAAAACAAGCTAGCAGCACAAGCCGGTGATGCACAACAGTTAATTGAAACTCTGATTGTTGAAAAAGAGCAGACCGAGTTCTTATACGCGGAACAAGTTGAAACCAACCACAACCTATCTCAAGCCTTAACTGAGAAAGAAGGTACGATTCAATTACTGGGTAAGCGTGTATTCGATGTGGAATCCGTTCTAGGCCTGGCTGATGAAGAGTTACACACCGATGAGGTTTCACTAGAAGACCGTATTGATGCTGCAGCCGTCGATTCCGCGGTAAGAGCTACCATGTTCCGCTTAATTCCTAATGATAGTCCGATGGCTTATCAACGCATCTCGTCTTCATACGGTCGCCGTACTAACCCAATTACAGGCAAACGCCACAACCATACTGGTATCGACCTTACTTGTAAGCGTGGTGAAGATATCTTAGCACCGGCAGATGGTGTGATTGAAACCGTACGCCCAAGCAAGAAAGGCTTTGGTAACTTTATCACCATGCGCCATTCATTTGGCTTCATGAGCTCTTACGCGCATCTGCAAAAATTCAAAGTTCGCAGCGGTCAGTTTGTCAGTAAAGGTGATGTGATTGCGAGCTGTGGTAACTCAGGTAACTCAACTGGGCCACATCTGCATTATGAAGTACGCTTCCTTGGTCGCTCATTGAACCCTCAATACTTGATGGATTGGACACCAGAAAACTTCAATTACGTGTTTGAGAAAGAGAAAAAGGTGAAATGGGGCCCACTCGTTCAGCTGATTGATAACGTGGTTCGCTTGCAGATCAACCTAACTAACGTGCCTTACATCAGTTCAACTATCGACACAGTATCCAGCGATGATAACCGAGTATCGAACGAGAATAACAAAGAGCCTATCGTGACTAACTAGGTTTGTTCGTTTGGCCCATGATGATCCAAATGCATTTCGCCTACTATAGGCCAGATGCAATATCGGCATTCAACACAAACAAAAAGAGCGACCAAATGGTCGCTCTTTTTTATTTTTCAAACCACACTATTAACCGCGATGAATCGAGTCATGTGCTTGTTTTAACAGGCTTTGGCTCTCTTGTAAAAATTGTTGTGAGTAGTCACCAAACCAATCACTCACTTGGTTGAAGCTCTCAACAAACTTAGCCTTATCTTTGCCATCTAGGATTTCTAACGCTTCTCCGAAACAGCTATGGAAGCGTCGAATCATCTCTATATTCTCATCCGAAGACAGAATGATATCACCGTACAAGTTCGGGTCTTGAGCAAATAGACGACCAACCATCGCAATCTCAAGTCGGTAGATTGGTGAGCTTAGCTTCAGAAGCTGATCAATATTCGGGTTCTCTTTACTCAGGTGTAAGCCGTAAGCAAAAGAGGTGAAGTGACGAAGTGCTTGAATCAAGGTCATGCCGTGATCGTGTTCAGCTGCATCCATCTGGCAAAGGCTCGCGCCCCAAATACCAAATTGATTCAGTAGCCATTGGTAGCTCTCAGAACCACGACCATCACTGTAAACAATCACCTGCTTAGCAAGGCTTGGAACATCAGGACCAAACATTGGGTGCAATCCAACCACTGGGCCTTGGTGCATGTTCATCATTGCTTGCAGCGGTTTAGATTTAATTGACGTCAAATCACATAGAATACAATCACTTGGTAGATTACCTAGCTTCGCAATCACACCTTCAGTTAAGTGAATTGGAACAGTCACAACCACAAGTCCTGCATTATCCAAGATTTCATCGGCTGTATCCCAATCTTGGCTGCCAAGGACTTTCACTTCGTAGCCAGACAGTTTGAACATACGACCAAACAAGCCACCAAGTTGACCATTACCACCAACGATCACCACTGAACGTAACTCTGGGTTAAGACACTTAAAGCCAGAATCTTTCTCACTGGCATAAGACTCACGCATAGTACGACGCAAAATATCTTCGATTAACTGTGGTGGAACCCCTATTTTCTCGGCTTCTTGACGACGAGATGCCAGCATCGCAGCTTCACGTTCTGGTACATAAATAGGTAAACCATGTTCACTTTTTACTTCGCCTACTTTCTCTACTAGAGCAAGGCGTTGAGCCAGTAAATCCAACATTTGTTTATCGACAGCATCGATTTGGTCGCGTAATTCGTTCAGTTCAACGGCCATTTTATTCCTTACTAATCTATAAGCCCGTGCCAATCTATCAGCCCACAATCACGTAGGTTCGCTAGCAACAGATCTTAAAATGCCCCATTAGATGAGGCACTTAAATTTAAAACTCTGACTAACCTTTCAAGCGGTTCTCTAAGAACGGGACTAATTCCGTATGTGCGTGTTTCAATAGTGCCTCAGTTGAATCCCAATTGATACACGCGTCGGTAATAGAAACGCCGTATTTCATCTCATTGAGAGGTATATCCGAAGATTGGTTTCCTTCGTTAATATGGCTTTCAATCATCAGGCCGATAATCGACTTGTTGCCTTCACGAATTTGGTGAATCACATCTTCTGCAACTAAAGGTTGGCGACGGAAATCTTTACGAGAGTTCGCGTGGCTACAGTCGACCATTAGCGCTGCCTCTAAACCAGATTTACCCAGCTCTTGCTCACATTCGTGTACCGATACTGAATCGTAGTTCGTCTGCTTACCGCCACGTAAAATCACGTGACCATTTGGGTTACCTTGCGTTGTTAGTAGTGCAACCTGACCTTCGCGGCTGATACCCATGAAACGGTGGCTAGAAGAAGCCGCCTGCATTGCGTTGATTGCAGTGCCTAGGTTGCCATCGGTGCCGTTTTTAAAACCGATTGGCATTGAAAGACCACTTGCCATCTCACGGTGAGTTTGAGATTCAGTCGTACGAGCGCCAATAGCCGCCCAGCTGAAGGTATCTGCTAGGTATTGCGGGCTAATTGGGTCTAATGCTTCAGTCGCTAGTGGGATTTCCATCTCAGCGAGTTCAACAAGTAGTTCACGACCAACATGCAGACCATGCTCAATATCGAAAGTGCCGTCTAGATGTGGGTCATTGATCAAACCTTTCCAACCGACAGTGGTACGAGGTTTCTCAAAGTAAACACGCATAACAATATACAGTTGATCGCTAAGTTGCTCAGATAAGGCTTTTAGGCGTTTCGCGTACTCTTTCGCAGCTTCAATGTCATGGATAGAACATGGGCCACATACAACAAGCATGCGATGATCTTTCTTATGAATGATGTTTGCGATAGTTTGACGAGACTCTTGAATGAAACGACGAGCATTATCACTCAAAGGCAGTTTTGCTTTTAACTCCTCAGGAGTAATCAGTACCTGTTCGTCGATGATATTGACATTGCTTAATTCACTTTTCTGCATAACTCAACCTGTATATTTATTTTTACACCCAACATTTCCATTTGGGCTAACAATCTTTAAAAACACAATAACAGCTAAAAAAACGATTGCAAGTGTAAACAATAAAAAACATTACTGTAAATTTTATATTACACATTGAATTTAGCTCACTCTAAGAGATAAATAGGTTTAAACCATGGATCACACATACAAAAAAGGCGATATTTATCATATCGCCTTATCTAAAATTATTATGTGTTTATTTATCACTCACTGCCTAGCATTCGCTTAATCGTCTCTGAGGTCTCTTTCCACCTAGCATCCGAGTGAAGTGTCGACAAATCAAAGCTGTGTTTTTTAAGCAATGAGTTGGCTAAAGGCACCTCTTGAATCGCTAAGTTATCCAGAGCTTCAATTTGTGCATCTCGTTTATTACACATCAACACCATGTCACAACCTGCATTCAAGGCCGCTTTCGCTCTGTCGGCTGGTCCACCCATTATGGCAGCGCCTTCCATCGTTAAATCATCAGAGAACACCAAGCCTTTAAACCCAAGCTGCTGCTTCAATACTTTCTGTAGCCAATACTGTGAACCACTCGCAGGTTGATCATCATAGTGAGAGAAAACCACGTGAGCTGGCATCATGGCATCCAATATTCCAGCTTCAATTTGCGCCTTGAAGATTGCCATATCGGTTTCGAAGATGTCGTCTCTAGGGTCATATGGCGTCTCTAAGTGTGAGTCAGCAATCACGCCACCATGTCCAGGGAAGTGCTTGCCTGTCGTCGCCATGCCAACCGACTTCATGCCTTTGATGAAAGCGCTGCTATGACGAACAATGGTATCAATATCTTCACCAAACGCTCGGCTACCAATCGCTTTACACTCGTGGCCTTTGTCTAATACTGGCGCAAAGCTCAGATCGATATCATGGGCAATCAATTCTGCCGCCATCAACCAACCCGCTTGTTCTGCTAACTGTTCGCCATTATTCTTAGTCGCGAATTCTTGAGCAGCTGGGATAATTGAAAAGCCATCGCGGAAGCGCTGAACTCGGCCACCTTCTTGATCGACACCAATCAAAATAGGACGTTTCGCTACCTTGCGAATTTCTTTGTTTAACGCCGATAACTGTTTGCTATCGTGGTAGTTTCTAGCAAATAAAATGAGACCACCAACGGTTGGGTGCTCTAAAATTTCTTTGTCTTCCGCAGTCAGTTCGTAGCCTGCAACATCAACCCACAACGGTCCCATATTTATCCCTTATTAAACCTAATTTCATAAACTTCCCGAGGTTATTCTCTTTAAATTTGCTTTACAATGTTTTTAAACCAATCTGTGGAAGACTTTAAGAATGCAGTGCAAGAGCTTAGGAATGGATCATAAAGAACTGTATATCGGTGTGATGTCAGGGACGAGTATGGACGGTGTTGATACGGCCTTAGTGTCGATTGAAGATACGCGCATCACATTGCTTGCTCATGATGAGTTCCCAATGCCTGACGACCTCAAAGTGCGTCTGCTTGAAGTTTGTATTGGTCAGAAAACCGATTTAATTGCCATTGGAGAACTCGACCACCAGCTTGGCCATCTGTTTGGCGATGCGGTTTTGCAACTTCTCGAAAAGTCAGGTACACCTGCATCTTCTGTGACTGCGATTGGTAATCATGGTCAAACGGTATTCCACCAGCCAAGCGGCGAATCTCCATTTACCATGCAGTTGGGTGATGCCAACATCATTGCCGCTAAAACACAGATTCAAACGGTTGCCGATTTCAGGCGTAAAGACATGGCATTAGGCGGACAAGGTGCACCATTAGTCCCTGCCTTCCACCATACTATTTTCCAGCCACAAGACAGCTCAGTTGTGGTGTTGAATATTGGTGGTATCTCGAATATTTCAGTGCTGCGCCCTAATCAGCCAACACTTGGTTATGATACTGGCCCGGGCAATATGTTGATGGACGCTTGGGTTGATAAACACACGGGCGATAAGTTTGACCGTGATGCCCAATTTGCGCTTAAAGGTCAGCTCAATCAAGCCTTTCTCGAACAGTTGTTAAATGAATCTTATCTATCTCAAATACCACCGAAAAGTACTGGTAGAGAACTGTTTAATCTACCGTGGCTAGAGCAACAATTAACAGAATTTAAAGATCTTGCAGCAGAAGATGTTCAGCGCACACTTTGTGAATACACCGCATTGACGATAGCCAATGAAGTGGAGACTTATCGCTTGGGTGACCAGCCTGCACTGTATGTGTGTGGCGGTGGTACACGAAATCCATTGTTGATGAAGAGGCTGTCTGAACTGCTTCCAAGTTGGGAGGTTGACTCAACCACCAGTAAAGGCGTGGACGCCGATTACATGGAAGCGATGGCTTTTGCGTGGCTTGCTCAACGTCATATTCATCAACTGCCAAGCAATTTACCAGAAGTGACTGGCGCAAGCAGAGCGGCCTCTCTAGGCGTTCTCTATCGTGCTGACTAAACAACTTTAGAACCATCATTTTAGAATCACCATTTAAGGATCATTATGAGTAACGACGCTCTCATATCAGCGCTCTCGCACCTCGTTTCGGAGGGGAGAAACCCTGACACTATGGATATTGATCTGCTCACCTCTCTCGAAGTGGTTGAAAAGATTAACCAACAAGACAAGCAAGTCCCGCTGGCGATTGAAGCGGAACTGCCACAGATCGCGAAAGCGGTCGATAAAATTGCTCATGCCTTTCAAAACGGTGGTCGACTGATTTATATGGGCGCAGGCACCAGTGGTCGATTAGGTGTGTTAGACGCCTCAGAATGCCCACCGACTTTCGGTGTTTCGGACAAAATGGTTATCGGCTTAATTGCAGGCGGACCAGAGGCGATTTTAAAAGCCAAAGAAGGTGCAGAAGACTCGCTAACTCTCGGCATTGAAGATCTGAAAGCGATTCAGTTTTCAGAAAATGATGTCGTGGTAGGTATTGCTGCGAGCGGTCGCACACCTTACGTGATTGGTGCACTCAACTATGCCAATCAGCTTGGCGCAGTAACGGTTGCATTATCTTGTAACCCTGACTCTCCAATTGCTGAAATCGCTCAAATCGCAATTAGCCCGGTGGTTGGCCCAGAAGCATTGACTGGTTCAACACGACTCAAATCAGGTACAGCACAAAAGCTGGTGCTTAATATGCTGACCACTGCCAGCATGATTCGCATTGGTAAGAGCTACCAAAACCTTATGGTCGACGTAAAAGCGACCAATGAAAAGTTGGTTGCCCGCGCCGCTCGTATCGTTATCCAAGCAACGGAGTGCGATAAAGCACTGGCGGTGTCGACACTTAAAGCGACTGATTACGATGTGAAGTTATCTATTTTGATGATTCTAACAGGGCTAGATTTAGAGTTAGCCAAGGCTCAGCTTGATAAGCAAAATGGCTTCTTGAGAAAAGCCGTCGAGAATAATCAGTAATCTTAATTTGGCTTGTAGCTTCTCATTTAGACAGCTACTTCAACGACATACAAAAAGACCAGCACACACGCGGTACTGGTCTTTTTTTAGTTTTAATTTTTTATGGCTAGCTTGGGCTTAATAGTCGTTTGAGAACTCGTCCCAGCCGCGTTGCCATTCCATACGGAAACGT
This sequence comes from Vibrio sp. 10N.222.55.A1, assembly GCF_041473835.1. Classification (NCBI taxonomy): domain Bacteria; kingdom Pseudomonadati; phylum Pseudomonadota; class Gammaproteobacteria; order Vibrionales; family Vibrionaceae; genus Vibrio; species Vibrio sp. 10N.222.55.A1. Next base: position 24,656 of record NZ_JBFRSX010000046.1, read on the forward strand.
TGAGCGTCTTCCGTACCAGAACACACGCCTTCATACACCTGACCAGATAAACCAATCTGATAAGCATGGTTCGGATTACAATATTCAGTCACACCTAGGTGATAACCTTCTGTGTAACTCGCTTGATCGACTGCGCCAAGCTCAGTCATCTCTGAATACGAACGCTGAGTGTGGCCTTTGATACCATCACGATAGCCAATCTCTTGCCAATTGCCTTCAGCTGCTAAATCTTGAACATTGGCGCTGCATCCTGCAAGGCTAAATGCCACGGCGAATAGTACGATTATTTTTTTCATTTCAATCCTTTATATTGTTACTTCACCACTTTCTGACGAAGCGCTGCCTTTGTGGTGATTCTCCGCTGAACGCCTATCGATGTCCACTTATTGTCTAATGTTCGCCACTTTAGGTTCATTCCGACCACTCAGAATCAATAGTCGCCGTTAAGCCAACTCAAACAACCTCTCTATAGAGCTAATAGGCCTCTCGATAGAAATATCGGCCACTCAGCACAGTGAACAAACCACTAAATCAGTTATAACACCGCTAAATTGGCTATTCGACCACTCACTCTCGTAGCGGAAGTTTCTTCTCATCGACTCCTTTAATATACACCCTGACTTAATTAATACATTCAGGGATAACAAATTATGATGTGGTTTCTTACCTGTGTCGCAGCACTCATTGGTGGCTACTTTATTTACGGTACCTTTATCGAGAAGATTTTCGGTATCAATGAAAAACGCCAAACACCTGCTCACACTAAGCAAGATGGCGTGGACTACGTTCCAATGTCGACACCAAAGGTTTACCTAGTTCAGCTGCTTAACATCGCAGGTGTAGGTCCAATCTTCGGCCCTATCATGGGTGCCCTTTATGGTCCAGCAGCAATGCTTTGGATCGTTCTAGGTTGTATCTTCGCAGGTGCAGTACACGACTACTTCTCAGGTATGTTATCTATCCGTAATGGCGGAGCTTCGGTTCCAACCATCACTGGACGTTACCTAGGCAATGGCGCAAAACACTTTATGAACATCTTTGCCATTGTTCTACTGCTTCTTGTTGGTGTGGTATTCGTATCTGCTCCAGCAGGTATGATCACTAACCTAGTGAACGACCAAACTGATTTCGCGATGTCTGCAACTACGATGGTTGTTATCATCTTTGCTTACTACATCATCGCAACGATTGTCCCTGTCGATAAAATCATTGGTCGCTTCTACCCACTGTTCGGTGCACTGCTTATCTTTATGTCTGTTGGCCTAATCACTGCGATTGGTCTATCTGACGAACACCAAATCATGGGGGGCTTTGAGATCAGCGACATGTTCACCAACATGAACCCGAATGACCTACCACTTTGGCCTGCTCTCTTCATCACTATCGCATGTGGTGCTATCTCTGGCTTCCACGCCACTCAGTCTCCTCTGATGGCGCGTTGTATGGAAAACGAGAAGAACGGTCGCTTCGTATTCTACGGCGCAATGATTGGTGAAGGCATCATCGCTCTAATCTGGTGTGCACTTGCTCTGTCTTTCTTCGGTTCGGTTGAGTCTCTGTCTGACGCAATTGCAAACGGCGGCCCAGGTAACGTGGTATACAGCGCTTCATTTGGTCTACTGGGTGTATTTGGCGGTATCCTTGCTTTCCTTGGCGTGGTTATCCTACCAATCACTTCTGGTGACACAGCGTTCCGTTCAAGCCGTCTTATCCTTGCTGAATACTTCAACATGGAACAGAAAACACTGCGTAACCGTCTACTAATGGCGTTACCACTGTTCGTTATCGGTGGCATCCTGACTCAAGTTGATTTCGGTATCATCTGGCGCTACTTCGGTTTTGCTAACCAATCAACAGCCGTAATGATGCTGTGGACAGCTTCAGCTTACCTACTTCGCCACAACAAACTGCACTGGGTAACAACAGTTCCAGCTATCTTCATGACGTCTGTGTGTATCACATTCATCCTGAACAACAGCCAACTGGGCTTCGGTCTACCAATGCAAATCTCAACCATCATTGGTGTGGTGAGTGCGCTAGGTGTTGCGGCTTACGTTATTAAAATTTCAAAAGGCAAAGGCGATATCGACCTAGCTGATGAAGAAGAGAAAGAAGCAAAAGGCGTCACCAAAACAGCCTAGTTCTTTAAGGCTCTTGGGAACAAGAGACCAATCTTCATAGAAAGAGACAAAAGAACAGCCAAACACAACTTCGCTTGCTCCCGTAATCACTCAGTGATTCGTGGAATCTAAGACTAAAGCCCGTCCACTGTGATGGGCTTTAGTGTTTTCAGGCGTTAGTGCTTTCGACTCTGGGAAGCGAATATAACCTACGAAAACACAAGCAAAGCTACCGTTACCAAGCAATGAGCTTTACACTTAACAAGCGTCTCAATAGGTGAAAATATGGAACTCATTCTCTCTCTGCTGCAACAAACCTGCGTCTACTTAGTGATTGCTTACATGCTGAGTAAAACCCCACTGATTCTCCCTTTGTTGAGCATCTCTTCACGCTTAGGCCATAAGATCAGCTGCTACGTTCTGTTCTCCCTGTTCTGCATTATGGGTACCTATTTCGGACTGCAGATCAATGATGCCATCGCCAACACGCGTGCGATGGGTGCGGTAATGGGAGGTCTGTTTGGCGGCCCTGTCGTTGGCTTTGCCGTCGGCTTTACTGGTGGAATTCACCGTTACTCATTAGGCGGCTTCACAGACTTGGCTTGTGCGATTTCAACCACAGCAGAAGGCTTGATTGGCGGCCTGTTACACGTTTATCTCGTGAGAAAGAACAAAGCCAGCCAACTGTTTAATCCGTTAGTGGTTTTCTCGGTAACCCTGTTTGCAGAGATCATTCAGATGCTGATTCTGCTGGCGGTCGCAAAACCCTTCGAACAATCCTATGCTCTGGTCTCCGATATTGCGGCGCCAATGATCATCGCTAACTCGGTCGGTGCAGCACTGTTCATGAGCATCATCCAAGACAGAAAAACCATCTTCGAAAAGTACTCGGCTACCTTCTCACGCCGCGCACTGACCATTGCCGAACGTTCGGTGGGTATTTTGCATGGTGGGTTCAATTCCGATAACGCACAAAAAATCGTACGTATCGTTTATGAAGAGACCAACGTAGGGGCGGTAGCGATTACCGACCGAGAGAAAATCCTCGCGTTCGTTGGTATTGGTGATGAACACCATATTCCGAACACCCCGATTTCATCGCAAAGCACGCTCACTTCGATGGAACAGAACGACATCATCTACCTTGATGGCAAAGAGAACCCATACCAATGCTCCTTGTCGCAGGATTGTAAATTGGGTTCTGCGTTGATTATTCCATTGCGCGCGGGTAACGAAGTGGTCGGCACCATCAAGCTCTATGAGCCAAAGCTGAAACTATTCTCAACTATCAATATGTCGATGGGTGAAGGTATCGCTCAACTATTATCGAGCCAGATCCTATTTAGCAACTACCAGCAGCAGCAAACGCTACTGACACAAGCAGAAATCAAACTGCTGCACGCTCAAGTGAACCCGCACTTCTTGTTCAATGCGCTTAATACTATCAGCGCAGTAACACGTCGTGACCCAGATAAAGCTCGAGAGTTGATTCAACACCTGTCTCACTTCTTTAGAAGCAACCTAAAGCAGAACATCAACACCGTGAAGCTCAAAGATGAACTGGCACACGTCAATGCGTACCTCACCATTGAGAAAGCACGTTTCACCGACCGATTAGAAGTCGAATGGGACATCGACCCACAGTTGTACGAATCTCAACTGCCGAGCTTTACTCTGCAACCATTGGTTGAGAACGCCATCAAACATGGTATTTCGAACATGTTGGAAGGTGGCACAGTAAAGATCTACAGCGAACCTTTCGGAGGTGGGTTCAAGTTAACCGTTGAAGACAATGCAGGTAATTATCAGAAGCCATCTCAAGATCATGTAGGATTAGGGATGGAAATTGTTGATAAACGACTCACTAATTTCTTTGGACAAGATTCAGCACTAAAAATAGAATCTCAACCACAGCAATTTACTCGAATGAGCTTTATCATACCTATACTCAAATAATGGTATTTTCGGAGACGGATCGCTCCGAGTTGAAACATTTAGAAGCAGACATTTAAAAGATAAGCGTGAACCAAGCAGGGATAGAACCAAGATGAAGATTGTAGGATGTTAAAGGCACTAGTTATCGATGATGAGCTTTTTGCTCGCGAAGAGCTGATTGAGCTGCTGACCGAAACCGGAGAAGTGGAAATCATAGGCCAAGCGAGTAACGCGATCGAAGGACTGAAACAGATCAACCTACTCAAGCCTGATGTCGTGTATTTGGATATCCAAATGCCGCAGGTTACTGGGATTGAGCTGTTAAGCATGCTTGACCCAGATACCATGCCCTACGTGGTATTCGTCACCGCCTACGACCAATATGCGATTCAAGCCTTTGAAGATAACGCTTTTGATTACCTACTTAAGCCAGTCGAGCCTTGTCGATTAAACAAGAGCGTTTGTCGCCTGAATAAGGTCATCAAACAAAATCAGAAAGCACCAGAACAGAACATCTCAGCGATTGCTCCCTGTCACTTAGAGCAAATCCCATGTATTGGTCATAACCGCATTGTGATCATGGCAAGCCAAACGGTAGAGTGCGCCTATTCCGATATCAGTGGTGTGCATGTTCGTAGCTCATCGCAAACCGCAACCTCACAGTTAACACTAAAGATCTTGGAAGAAAAGACCGATTTGATCCGCTGTCATCGACAGTATTTGATCAACATAAAATCGATCCAAGAGATCAAACTGCTAGAAAATGGATTAGCAGAGATCATTACCCTGACTGGCTTTGAAGTCCCGGTGAGTCGTCGTTATTTAAAGACTTTAAAAGAGCAACTCGGTCTCCAGTAACGCGTTAGAATTAGACGCCTTGTTCCAAAGCACGATCAAAAAAGCCAACGTATCAACGTTGGCTTCCTGCTGTTTACAAATCAATAGTGTTTGCAAATCGATAGTGTTACGCATCGATCTTGTCACCAATCAATAGAGATTAGTCGACTTGCTTAATCTGTAGCTCTTTTGGTACTTCAAAGAACATGTTCTCTTCACGACCTTGAATCTCTTCAACGTCAGTCGCACCTAGCTCACGAATACGATCTAGAATTTGGTTTACCAGCTCTTCAGGAGCAGAAGCACCGGCTGTTACACCGATTTTCTTTTTCCCTTCAACCCACTCGGTTTGAATGTCTTCAGGACAGTCAGTTAGGTAGCCTGGTGTGCCTAGTTTCTCAGCTAGCTCTTTTAGACGAGTTGAATTCGATGAGTTCTTAGAACCAACCACTATCACCACATCAACGTCATTCGCCATCTCACGCACAGCGTCTTGACGGTTTTGAGTCGCGTAACAGATGTCGTCTTTACGTGGGCCTTGAATCTCAGGGAACACTCGACGTAGCTCTTCAATCACATCTGCAGTTTCATCTACTGATAGCGTAGTTTGGCTAACATAGTGCAGGTTACTTGGATCATTCACCACGAGGTTCTGTACGTCCTCTGGTCTTTCAACCAAGTACATACCACCAGTTTGGCTCGCGTACTGACCCATAGTGCCTTCCACTTCAGGGTGACCTGCGTGGCCAATCAGTACCACTTCCATATGTTTGCGGCTCGCACGAGCAACCTCCATATGAACTTTAGTCACCAAAGGACACGTCGCATCAAATACCGTTAACTCACGCTCTTTCGCTTCTTTACGAACCGCTTGAGAAACACCGTGAGCCGAAAAGATCACGATGTTGTCGTCTGGCACCTCACTCAGTTCTTCGACAAAAATAGCACCACGCTGCTTGAGCCCCTCAACAACAAAGCGGTTGTGTACCACTTCATGGCGAACATAGATCGGTGGCTGATACATTTCGAGTGCACGCTCTACGATGCTGATCGCACGATCGACACCGGCACAAAAGCCACGAGGGTTAGCTAACATTATTTTCATTTCATTGCTCATCATTTACCGCGGTACTAAGGTTGCTTCTATAGAGTTCGCCGTCAGCGAGGTTCGCATTCTACAGTGAAGCGTCTAGACAGTGAAGCTCTGGGTGAGATCACAGCTGTAAGGCTATCTTATTCTAGCGTGAAGACAGCTATTCTAACGTTAAGAGAGTTATTCTACCGTTAAGATATTGACGTCAAAGGTAACGTCTTGACCAGCGAGTGGGTGATTAAAATCAACCGTCACTGAATCACCTGCGATCTCAGTAATAATACCTGGAATTTCCATACCGTCAGGACCTGAAAATGCCATGATAGTGCCCACTTCAACTTCAGAGTCGCCAACAAACTTAGCACGATCCATATAGTGAATATGATCTGGGTTTGGCATACCAAACGCGTCTTCCGCCTTCAGTTCGATAGACTTTTCAGTGCCGGCTTCAAGTCCAAGTAAGCACGCTTCAAAGTTCTCACTTAGGCTGCCATCACCCATGACGAACTTCGCTGGTTTGCCCATGTTCTCCGTACTATCGGCAACTGAACCATCCTTCATTTTAATCGTAAAATGTAGAGTTACTGCTGAATCATTTTTAATTGCTGCCACGTTACTTTCCTTAGACTTCTTTATTATTTGAGGATGCGCTGTGCTTTGCTTCCTTGTTGACTGAAGCATAAAAAAAAGCGCCGTCGGAATCAACCGACAGCGCTTAGGGCTATTCTATTCTGTGAGTCATAGACTGACTTTGAAGCAAGCTATTTGCTTTCGTCTTTCTTACGGAAACCATCTAAGATGATCATCGCAGCACCGATACAGATTCCCATATCCGCTAAGTTAAATGCAGGCCAGTGGTAAGTGCCCCAGTAGAAGTCTAAGTAATCGACAACAAAGCCATGTACGACTCGGTCAAACACATTACCTACTGCACCACCAATGATGATCGCATAAGCAATGTTATTCCACTTCTCTGTTGCTGGTAGTTTGCTCATCCAGTACGTCAGCATACCTGTTACCGCAAATGCGATACCCGTAAATAACCAACGCTGCCAACCACTTTGATCACTCAAGAAGCTAAACGCTGCACCGTAGTTATGCACGTACAAAAAGTTAAAGAATGGCAGCACCTCAATACGGTTTGCCCAACCATAACCCATATTGTCCATGACAAAGAGTTTAATGCCGATATCAGCCAAGAAGACCAATAGAGCCAGCCATAACCAACGTACACCAGATTGTTTTAACGAAACTTCACTCATTTCTATTCCTAGTATTTACGAAGTTGGTATTCATTGTTAGTCACCTTACGTGACCTTGATTACCAACTTGGTTAAACACATTTCCTATAACTAAAAATAACCCCAGTTGATACTGGGGCTATGATTTTTACAAAAAGTTCAGTCTTTCTCTGAGTCGTTATGCGAACTTACGCACTTCGCCTTCACCGTCGATGTTCGACACACAACGACCACAAACTTTCTCGTGACCTTCGATAGTGCCTACATCTGGAGTGTGGTGCCAGCAACGGTCACACTTCTCAGCTTCAGTAGCCGCAACTTCAACGAATAGACCAGCAACGTCTGTCGCTTGCGCTGCATCAGACTTCTCGCTCAGTGGCTTAACAACAGCTGCAGAGGTGATAAGTACGAAACGTAGCTCATCTTCTAGCTTGTTGATTTTAGCCGCTAGTGCATCGTCAGCGTATAGAGTAACTTCAGCTTGCAGTGCACCACCGATCGTTTTCTCTTTACGAGCATCTTCAAGAAGCTTGTTCACTGCGCCACGAACAGACTGGATTTCAGTCCAGAATTCGTTGCTTAGCTCTTCGCCTTCTGCAAGACCAAATAGACCTTCGAACCACTCACCTGTGAATACGAACGTGTCGCGCTGCTCTCCAGTTGGTAAAGAGCTTGGCATTTCGTTCCAGATTTCATCTGCAGTGAACGACATGATAGGTGCCATCCAACGAACTAGAGCTTCTACTATGTAGTAAAGCGCCGTTTGACAGCTACGTTGAGCATGGCTGCCCTGCTTCGCTGTGTACTGACGGTCTTTGATTACGTCTAGGTAGAAAGAACCCATTTCGATAGAACAGAACTGCATTAGACGTTGAGTCACACCGTGAGTGTTGTACTCGCCGTATGCTTTAACAATCTCTTCTTGTGCAGCTTGAGCACGGCCAACAGCCCAGCGATCAAGTGCAACCATCTCTTCAGCAGGAACTAGGTCAGTTTCAGGGTTGAAACCGTTCAAGTTCGCTAGGAAGAAACGAGCCGTGTTACGAATACGACGGTAAGCATCCGCTGAACGCTTCAGGATTTCATCAGAAACCGCAACTTCACCCGTGTAGTCTGTAGAAGCAACCCATAGACGCAGGATATCTGCACCTAACTTGTTGGTTACGTCTTTAGGAGCAACAACGTTACCGATAGATTTAGACATCTTACGGCCGTTACCATCCACTACGAAACCGTGCGTTAGTACTTGCTTGTACGGTGCTTCGTCTTTCATCGCGATAGATGAAATTAGAGAAGACTGGAACCAGCCACGGTGTTGGTCTGAACCTTCAAGGTAAAGATCAGCACTGTGAGTGCGCTCTTCGTTCGGGAAGTTGTACTCTTCACGAGAATCAACAACAGAGAAGTGCGTAACACCTGAGTCGAACCATACGTCTAGCGTATCCATTACTTTTTCGTACTTATCAGCGTCTTCTGCGCCCATAAGTTCAGCAGCGTCTACATCCCACCAAGCTTGAATGCCTTTCTCTTCAACTAGCTTCGCAACTTTTTCAATAAGCGCTGGGCTTTCTGGGTGAAGTTCTGCTGTTTCTTTATGAACAAACAAAGCAATTGGCACACCCCAAGTACGTTGACGAGAGATACACCACTCAGGACGACCTTCAACCATGCCTTCGATACGGCTTTGACCCCATTCAGGCAACCACTCAACACTCTTGATTGACTCTAGTGCTTTAGCACGTAGGCCAGCTTGATCCATAGAGATGAACCATTGTGGTGTTGCGCGGAAGATGATTGGAGTTTTGTGTCTCCAACAGTGTGGGTAGCTGTGCTCGTAAGCGTGGTGATGCAGAAGTGCACCTTTCTCTTTTAGAACTTCTAAAACAGAGTCGTTCGCTTTGAATACGTGCTGACCAGCAAATAGCTCTGTATCTGGCAGGTAAACGCCGTTAGAACCAACTGGGTTAGCGATTTCTAGGTTGTACTTTTTACCAACCACGAAATCTTCTTGACCGTGACCAGGCGCAGTGTGAACCACACCAGTACCTGAATCTGTTGTTACGTGATCGCCAAGAACTGCAGGAACAGTAAAGTCGTAGAACGGGTGGTTGAACTGAGAAAGCTCAAGATCAGCACCTGTAGCAAAACCAAGGTTGTGGAAGTGCTCGATACCTGCACGATCCATTACGTCTTTTGCTAGTTCAGAAGCAACAACGATACGTTGATCAGGCTGGTCGCCATTCGCTTCAACTTGGATAAGCACGTATTCAAGATCATCACGTAGACATACTGCGCGGTTAGCAGGCAGAGTCCATGGTGTTGTTGTCCAGATAACGATAGAAATTTCGCCTTGACCCGCATGACCTTCAGCTAGAGTAAATTTCTCTAGAAGCGCCGCTTCGTCAGCTGCTGTAAATTTCACATCGATAGATGGAGAAACTTTATCTTTGTATTCAACTTCAGCTTCAGCCAGAGCAGAACCACAATCAGTACACCAGTGAACGGGTTTGAAACCTTTAAGAAGGTGACCTTTGTCTGCGATTTTGCCAAGAGAACGAATGATGTTCGCTTCTGTGCCAAAATCCATAGTGCGATAAGGTTTGTCCCACTCGCCCATGATGCCAAGACGTTTGAAGCTCTCTTTCTGACCTTCAACTTGACCCGCAGCGTACTTTCGACACTCTTCGCGGAATTCAGCCGCCGAAATCTTCTGACCAGGCTTACCTTTCTTCTTCTCAACCATTAGCTCGATTGGAAGACCGTGACAGTCCCAACCAGGGATGTACGGTGCATCAAAACCAGAAAGGGTCTTAGATTTGATAATAATGTCTTTAAGAATCTTATTCAGCGCGTGGCCAATGTGAATATCGCCGTTCGCGTATGGAGGGCCATCATGCAGTACGAAAGATTTTTTACCTTTCTTTGCCTTACGGATTTCGCCGTAAAGATCTTCTTTGTACCAACGCTTCAGCATTTCTGGCTCACGATTTGCCAGATTGCCGCGCATTGGGAACCCTGTTTCTGGTAAGTTCAGGGTATCTTTATAATCACTCATCGATTCTTAATTCCGTTATATTGGGCGAAGTTAGACATTATGTTAATCGGTGGAATCATCCGATTAATTCTTTAGCTGAAGCAGCCACACCCTTGCGGCTTCAGCATCCAATTCTATTTGATTCTTTAGTGCGTCGAACGATTCAAATTTTATCTCGTCGCGCAGTTTGTGCAAAAGTCGTACTTCTAACTGTTTACCATATAAATTGGCTTTAAAGTCAAAAAAATGCACTTCCAATTGCTGCCTTACCCCATTAACTGTTGGTCGTTGTCCAATATTAGCAACGCCACCGACAGGAACACCGTCGATATCCAAAGCTTCAACAACATACACTCCCGATACAGGAGAAACACAACGCTTTAATGGAATATTAGCGGTAGGGAAACCGATAGTTCTCCCTAGTTTTCGACCATGGGACACTCGACCACTAATACTGTAATCACGTCCTAACATGGTAGCACTTGCAGCCAAGTCATCGACCGCTAATGCATTTCGTATCTCAGTACTGCTTACTCGTAATTGGTTTAAGCAATAGCTTTGGGTGCTGACCACCTCAAAACCGTACTTCTCGCCCGCCTCTTTGAGCATAGCGAAATTACCGGTACGACCTTTACCAAAGCAAAAATCGTCACCAACCACCAAGAACTTCACACCAAGCTTATCAACCAAAAGATCCTTAATGAATGCTTCCGCGGATAAACTTGCAAAATACTGATTAAAATTAACACACAATAAGCGACTGATATCTAGCTTACTCAGTTGCACGTATTTGTCTCGTAAACGAGTTAAACGTGCTGGCGCTCTATCTCGGGCAAACAGCTCCATAGGCTGCGGTTCAAACGTCATAACAACAGAAGGTAGCCCTAATGCTGCAGCTTGTTTAGAAACCTGACTCAAAACCTCTTGATGTCCTAAATGAACACCATCGAAGTTACCTATGGTTAATACACAGCCATGATGCTGCGCTTTAATATTGTGTATACCTCGGATCAGTTCCATTATGATCAGCTAAAACCTGTTATTTGCATCATTTATTGTGTGAAACCGACGGATTATATACTAATCAGTATTAATCTGTCGCTGCTTTTAAATGTTTTACTCGGATACCTAAAATCAGTACCGAAACAATATAAACAAAGCCACCAAGTCCAATCAAGCCAGTTAATGTCAGCGCTCTCTGGCTAAAGCTCCATTCAAGCCAATGTTGCATATTATCCAGCTGCCATAAAATAGCCGCTACCATCACCACACCTGAGATAATTAATTTGGCACTGAACAACAAGGTTGTCTTAGTTAATTGATACACACCCGCAAGGTGCAATCCTCGATATAACAAGGCCATATTCACAAAGGCAGACAGTGCCGTCGCAATCGCCAAACCCACATAGCCATAAAAATAAGCAAAGATCGCGTTAAACACCATATTGGTCACCATAGCGATAATGCCGTACTTAACCGGTGTTTTGGTATCTTGGCGAGAGTAATAGCCCGGAGCTAAAACTTTAATCAGCATGAAATTAAGCAAGCCTGATGCGTAAGCTACCAATGACATCGATGCTTGCTGTACATCGTGTGGAGAGAACTCACCACGCATAAATAGCACCATCAACATGGGTTTAGCTAAAACGATAAGACCTAACATCGCAGGAATACCAAGCAGCAACACCATGCGCACGCCCCAATCCATGGTATGCGCGAACCCTTCCCCTTGAGCATCTACGTGTTTACGAGACAAAGCAGGAAGAATCACAGTCGCAATCGCGATACCGAATAAACCGAGAGGAAATTCAAGCAGTCGGTCTGAGTAGTACAACCAACTGATAGAGCCTGTTGCGAGGAAGCTGGCAATAAAGGTATCAAACAATAAGTTGATTTGGCTGACCGATACACCGAACAGAGCAGGGATCATTAATGTGCGGATCTTAACCACACCCGGGTCTCTCCATCCCCACTTCGGCTTAACCAACACACCCGCTTTGATCAAGAAAGGCATTTGGAAAATGAATTGGACTAAGCCACCAAGAAACACACCAATAGCCAAACCAATTTCTGGTTGTTCTAAATTAGGTGAGATAAACCATGCAGCGCCTATGATCATCACGTTCAAGAACACAGGAGTAAAAGAAGAGACCGCAAATTTACCTAATGTATTAAGAATGGCACCAGATAAAGCGACGAAGGTGATAAACCATAAATAAGGAAAGGTAATCTTGAGCATAAAGCTCGCTAGCTCAAATTTGGGTGCTGATGGGCCATCATTTAGCCAGTCGATAAACCAACCCGCACCAAACATCGCGGTGATCACGCCAGAGCCCAATACCCCGATGACGGTGACAATAGAAACTAAAACCCCGAGCGTCCCCGACACCTTAGCAATTAAATCTCGTGTCTTATCTTTATCACCTGCGGCGTGATATTCCGTTAATACAGGAACAAACGCTTGAGAAAACGCACCTTCTGCAAAAAGTCGACGTAAGAAATTAGGAATTTTATTAGCGAAGAAAAATACGTCGGCACTCGCTCCTGCCCCCATCAAATTTGCTACTACTACATCACGTACTAGCCCCAATACACGGGAAACAAAAGTCATTGCGCTGACAATCAGGCCTGACTTTAATAGTCGTTTACTCACAGAAACCTCTGACACTGGTTGATTACTTTCAAGCGAGGATAAATACTATCCTGTCCTAAGAAGCATATTTATTAGCATTGGTCTAAAAATGCTGTTAGAATCCCCGCCATCTTAACCGCGATGACCTTTCCATACCAAAGTTTGTTTGGCTACGATTGGTTTTTGCACAAATCATTTGACAATTAAGCGCTAATGAGGGATAGTCCTCGCCCTTAAATTGTCACCGAACTAAGTTTTTGGGAGTTAGACCCTTGGCAAACAGTAAATCTGCTAAGAAGCGCGCTATCCAAGCTGAGAAACGTCGCCAGCACAATGCTAGCCGTCGTTCTATGATGCGCACTTACATGAAAAAGACTATCGCAGCTATCGCAGCTGGTGATAAAGAAGCTGCAACTGCTGCTCTTGTAGAAGTTACACCACTTCTTGACCGTATGGCGACTAAAGGCCTTATTCATAAGAATAAAGCTGCACGTCATAAGTCTCGTTTCGCTGCTGCAATCAAAGCTCTTTAATAGAAATTTGATTACAACGCAAAACGAAAAAAACCGGCCTAGGCCGGTTTTTTTATATCTAAATTTTGAGTAACGCTTTTATTTTACGTGCTAACAGCCGTTTTTCTGACCGATAAACAATTTAAGCAGATAGATAAAACAAACAATCAGAAAAATAAATAGAGAAGCAAATTGGTACGTAGATAGGTAGGTAGATAGATAGATAGGTAAACACTAACGTTCAATGTGAAATGCTAACACTTCCTTGTGTCATTCTATCGCTGATAAGAAATCCCCCTCCCACCAGCAATAAGCTACTTGCAGTAAATACCATGCAGTAGGTTAATCATCGCTTTTACTTCTTCACTACTCAATGTGTAATACACAGTTTGAGCTTCTTTGCGAGTTTCGACCAAACCATCTCTTCTCAACCAAGCAAGATGTTGAGATAAAGCAGACTGACTCAGTTCCAACTTGCCACACAACTCCCCAACCGACAGTTCAGTGCCATGTAATAGGCACAAAATCTGTAAGCGACGCTCGTTAGCCATGGCTTTGAGTAGAATCACAGCTTGTGCTGAGTTCTTCTCCATCTCTTTTAAGTTCATAGTTTGGCTCCCTACAACCTTTACGCCAACTACGGGCTATCAGTATTTCCGGCATATTGCGGAGTTATGATAATCGATATCAATTCATTAACAAACTATCTCACTCGAACAATTTGCTAAAATCTGCGTCACATACGTTTTTTACTGCTGGATGTTGGATCATCCTCTCAGCAAATATGACGTAGTACTCCTCTTTTAACTCTTCAATACCGCCTAATAGTTGCAGTGATGTGTCGTCTTCCACTTCAGACATATAAATCGTCGGTGCTAAAAATATTACGTCATGATGGTAACGAGCAAAAGCCTTCATCAATGCGGCATCATCAAACTCACCTAAAATATCTGGCTTAAGCCCTTGTCTATCAAACCATTGCAGCACTTTACGACCCATTGAGGTTCGGCTGCCAGGGATCAAAAGCTTTCTTTGCTCCAATACAGCAGGGAAATTAACCCCTTCAACCTGACCTGAACTAAAAAAGCTCATTCCACTCTCACCCAGCTTTTTACTGAACAGGCCCGGGCTTTGACTAGAGTCCACCGGACAGTCAGACAAAATCATATCGAGCTTATGTTGAGAGAGTTGCTCAAGTAGCATTTCATGGGTCGATTCAAAACAGCGCAAGTGAATGCTGTTATCTGGAGGGATGGTCGACATCAGTATCTTACTGACGAGTCTTTTAGAGAGCGCATCCGCGACGCCAACATCAAACAGAATATTGGAGTGCTGGCTGTAATTCACGATGTCCAGCATCTCGTAACTCAGGCCAAACATACGATCGGCATATTTAAAGACCAGTTGCCCAAGCTCTGTAGGCTCAACACTTCGGCCATTACGCTTGGTCAACTTGCCATCCATGCGTTCTTCTAAGGCTTTTATCTGCCCCGTTACCGTTTGTGGTGTTAGGAATAGGGCTTCTGCAGCTTTAGTAACAGAGCCTTGCTTGCAAACCATCCAGAAGTAATACAGATGGTTGTAGTTGAGATGCGACATAGATGTGCCGTAATAAAAGAGTAGATACCCTTTTATATCAAATATGACACCGCCACTCAACAAACTCGGAAAAACCTAACCAAACATAGATTTACCACTTATTTTTTCGAAGTGTCTGATTTCATAATGTAATATTTCATCGATTATTTTCAATTTTTTTCTAACTTTTAAGATCTATATCACCTATAGAATTTCCATTAAAAAACAATTTAAAACAACAACTTAAAACAACCACATTGGCAATTGGAATATTTAAAGAGTAAATCATCACAAAAAAGTCGCACCTAAACCAAAATGTAATATTACTGAAATATTTCCCCTCTAACATCACGCTCAGATTAAACAAACAGACCAAACACAGACTTAAACGGTCCAATGGAGAAAACATTATGAACCAAGCTACTACTGCAGCAGCGCCTATCTCGAGCACTACTCGTTGGCTACGCTGGGCTAACTTGGCATTCATGCTTTACCTACTATTACTTTCAGTTTCAATGGTTGGTACAGGCTTCAAATGGGCAACAGGCGAGCAAGCAAAGGTTCTTTTCGAATTTGCTTCACACCCAGTTGCAGGCTTAATGATTGGTTTAGTAGCAACAGCGCTTATTCAATCATCAAGTACAGTTACTTCAATTATCGTTGGCCTTGTGGCAGGTGGTTTACCTGTTGAGCTAGCAATTCCTATGATCATGGGTGCTAACATTGGTACTACGGTAACCAATACGCTAGTTAGCCTTGGTCACGTTCGTTGTAAAGAAGAGTTCAAACGTGCATTCGCAAGTGCGACAATCCACGACTTCTTTAACCTATTAGCCGTTGCTATCTTCCTACCACTAGAGATGGCGTTTGGAATTCTAGAGAAAATTTCTCACTGGTTAGTATCACCGATGCTAGCAACAGGTGATATGAGCATGGGTGGTCTTAACTTCATCAAGCCAATCACTAAGCCTGTTGTAAGTGCGATTAAAGAACCACTATCAACGTTTGGCGACACTGTTGGCGGCATCATGCTTATCGCTCTAGGTATCGCAACTATCTTCGTAGCTATTACTGTAATGGGTAAGCTGATGAAGAGCCTAATGGTTGGTCGTGCTCGTGAGATTCTAAAGAACGCAATCGGTCGTGGTCCAATCCACGGTATCGCTTCTGGCTCTATCGTGACTATCCTTGTTCAGTCTTCTTCTACGACAACAAGCTTGATGGTTCCACTAGTAGGTTCAGGTGTTCTTAAAGTACGTGACGTTTACCCATTCACTCTGGGTGCAAACATCGGTACATGTATTACGGCTCTACTTGCAGCTACAGCAGTGTCTGGTGAGTTCGCAGTATTCGCACTACAAATTGCTCTAGTACACTTGGTGTTCAACATCATGTCAACGGTATTCATCTTCGGTATCCCGTTCCTACGTGAACTTCCAGTTAAAGCGGCAGACATGATTTCAGACATGGCTGTGAAGAACAAAGCTGTAGTGGCTGGTTACCTTGTTGCGGTATTCCTTGTACTGCCTGGTAGCGTGTTAGCTCTTACCGCTTAATAGCAAAATAAACATCGCTTATAGCAAAGCCCGCTACCTCCTAGGTTGCGGGCTTTTTCTTTTTAAGAGCAGATACGGGATTCGGGTAAACGAGTAACGAAGAGCTAAAATCAAATTCGAGATATGAGTAAGCTTGTGACAAGAGCTGAAACTGATACGATATAAGAGTAAATCGGTAAGGTAAGCATTACTCACCAAAGAAGTCCGTTCTAGCTCTTCGTATCCCGCATCTCGTTTACCCGCATCTATATATTTCCGTCATTCCCTACAGCGAGGAACGAGCGTGATAGGGAATCCCACAAACACACCACGAAAGAGACTCCCAACTCCTTCCTTCGTCAGTCTAGGGAATGATGAATCGAAAAAAGATTCGAGATGCGTGTAAGCGAGTATCGAAGAGAAAGAGCCAATGCGCGTTGAGAGTATACGAGTAACATAAAGCATCACACAGCATATGATTTCTCTGCTCTTCGAATCTCGATTACTCGTCACTGTAACTTAGATACAAAAAAGGCTGCACAGAGGCAGCCTTTCAATCAAACAAAGCGAGTGAGATTAAACCGAGAATGGGTACTTAATCGCTTCGTGGCATTCGTAACCTTCAACCCAGAAGTCATCCATCGTTACCCATGTTTCCAAATCTTCTAGAGACTTAATCTGAGGATTGATATGGAATGTTGGGCCAGCTAACGGCTCACGCTTTAACTGGATATCACGCATAGGTGCAAGTTGATCTTCGTAAATATGAGCATTTACTAGCTTATGGTAAGCCACGCCAGCTTTCTTACCCGTGATTTGCGCCATGATAGCTAGGAAGACATACACTTGAACCATGTTGAAGTTCAGGCCTAGGGGTACATCGCAAGAGCGCTGAGTGCTGTTTAGGTACAGAGTATCACCAAGTAGTGAGAAGTGATGGCTGTACATACACGGACGCAAACATCCCATGTGGAACTCACCTGGGTTGTAGAAGTTTAAGATCTCGCCGCGGTCATCAATACCGTTAGTTAGATCATCAACAATCTTCTTCAGTTGGTCGATATGACCGCCGTCAGGTTTTGCCCATGCACGTCCTTGAACGCCATAAACACGGCCCATGTCATCTTCACCCTTGCGGTAAGGGTTATTCAGCCATGCTTCATTCAGGTTAGAATTCGCATCCCAAGTTTTAGTCCCTAGCTTACGAAAATCTTCAGCATTGTCGTAACCACGGATATAGCCAAGCAGCTCAGCAACTGCGGCTTTCCAAAAACTCTTACGCGTTGTTACCAGTGGGAATTGGTTATTACCAACATCATATTCAAGGTCAGCATTGATCACGGTTAGGCAACGCTTGCCCGTGCGTTCATTTTCAATCCAAGTACCGTCATCAACGATACGCTGACAGAGATCTAAATACTGTTTCACACCAATTCCTTACTTCGTTTGTTGTGGTAATTCGTCTTTGTAGTGACCACGCTTGTATGCCCACACCATCATCAGCACACCGATGATAACCATTGGCAGTGACAAAATTTGTCCCATAGAGATAAATCCACCGAACAAACCTAGGTGAGCATCAGGTTCACGTACGTATTCTACTAAGAAGCGGAATGTACCATATCCAGCTAGGAATAACCCTGATACAGAACCAAGAGGACGCGGCTTTTTGATAAACCAGTTCAAGATGAAGAACAGCACGATACCTTCAAGCGCCATCTCGTAAAGTTGAGATGGGTGACGAGGAAGTGGACCACCGTTAGGGAACACAATCGCCCATGGCACATCAGTCACACGGCCCCAAAGCTCGCTGTTCATGAAGTTACCTAGACGGCCCATACCTAAACCAAATGGGACGAGTGGTGCAATCATGTCTGCCACGCCAAAGAAGGTGCGACCATTCTTTTTCGCATACCAGAACATTGCGGTGATAACACCCAGCAAACCACCGTGGAAAGACATACCGCCAGTCCATACCTTAAATAGGTACAGTGGGTCTGCTAGGAAAAGGTCAAAGTTGTAGAAAAGTACGTAGCCAATACGACCACCCAACACCACACCTAGAAAGCCAGCAAACAGTAAGTCTGATACTTGCTCTCGAGTCCAACCACTACCCGGTTGATCAGCTCGGCGATTTGCTAACCAAAGAGCAAACATAAAACCGACAAGGTACATTAGGCCGTACCAACGAACTGAGATTGGTCCTAGTTCAATAAGAACAGGATCGATATTTGGGAATTCGATAAAACCCTGAGACATACTTGGCTCTCTATCTAAATTGATTAACGGTTAGCTCAATGACTAACAGAAAAGACACTACAGCAGCATTGTGGCTGCTATAAACATTAAAAATACCGCAAAGAATTTCTTCAGCACAGGGGTTGGCAATTGAGTGGCCAGTTTCGCACCCACTCGAGTGGTCAAAACTGAGGTACAAGATATCGCGATCAAAGCCGGTAGATAAACATAACCCAAGCTATACGCAGGAAGATCATCGACAGAAGATCCATGCCAAATGAAACCTAGCATTCCCGAAATCGCGATAACACAACCGCATACCGAAGATGAGCCGACGGCTTTACGCATTTCCACACCGTGATGGTTAAGGAAAGGTACCGATAAAGACCCACCGCCAATGCCCGCTAAGCTTGATACCAAACCAATCCCGCCGCCACACAACACGGTTTTAGCTGAACCCGGCATCGATTTTTGGCTCTTGGAGCGAATCGACAATAGCATTTGCAACGCCAACACCAAAACAATCACACCAAAGACTTTTGGTAAGTATTGAGCTGGAATTACATCGGCCACGAAAGAGCCGAGGAAGCCACCTATCACCACACCTGGCATCAACCATTTAACGACAAACATCTCTACGTTACCCAACTTTAGATGGTTAATCGCAGACGATCCCGACGTAACGATGATGGTTGATAGCGAAGTAGCCAATGCCATTTGCATCGCAAACTCTTGGGGGATACCCGCTTTAGGAAGCAAAAACAGTAAGGCAGGAACAACCAGCAAACCACCACCAATGCCTAGCAAGCCTGCTAAAACACCAACAATAGCACCAAGGCCCGCTAACAAGCCTATCAGTTCATATGACACGTTAAATCCTATTTTTTACCTGCTCGAATGAAGCCTGTAAATTCACGCTCTTCGAAATAGTTCAGCATCATACTATATATGTCACTACCATACGGTTTTGAAAGTGCCTTATTTGCCAAATCCTGTAATTCAGCCAAGTTCGATTGACGAATCAAATATTTGGTTCTTGCGACATTCGAGGTATTCATACTTAACGTCTCATACCCCAATCCAATCAATAGCAGCGCGCCCATCGGGTCACCGGCTAACTCGCCACAAATACAAACAGGTAATTGATATTGCTTACAAGTATCATGAATTTGTTTTAATGCCATGATCACCGCAGGGTGCATTGATTCATAGACATCGGATACTCGTGAATTGTTCCGATCAACCGCTAATAAATATTGGGTTAAGTCGTTGGTACCGACTGAAACAAAGTCGACCTTATGCGCAATCAGCGGCAGTATGTACAGCATGGATGGCACTTCAATCATGATACCAACGCGAGGCATACGCACTCGGTTATCAAGCTCATGCACTTCATCATACGCTTGTTCAATCAACTGTAGCGCGTCATCCAACTCCTGTGCACCAGAGATCATCGGCAGCAAAATACTCAAGTTATGGCTTTCACAGCTCGCACGTAGCATGGCACGTAACTGAATAATAAAGATGTCAGGATGATCGAGCGTAAACCGAATACCACGCCAACCAAGGAATGGATTGTCCTCTTCGATAGGAAAATACGGTAAGGCCTTATCACCACCGATATCGAGTGTACGCATCACCACTTGTTTCTCTGGGTAGCTTGCCAGTACAGAACGATACTGCTTGAATTGTTCATCCTCTGACGGGAATCTTTGCTGCAACAAGAAAGAAATTTCAGTTCGATACAGCCCTACGCCATCAACGCCTTGGTTGATAGCGATGTTAGTGTCTGCACTTAAACCCGCATTAAGCAGAATTTCGACTTGCTTGTTGTCTTGCGTTTTTGCCGGTAGGTACAGCTCGCGATTGACCATAGAGGAGAGCTCACTCTCTTCTAGAATCAGCCCTCGATACTCTTTGAGCAGGCTTTTAGTCGGCTCAATAAAGATCTCACCGCTATACCCATCAACAATCGCTCGCTTGCCATTAGCTTGAGCTAGGTTGAGGTTTACCCCCATGACGGAAGGTATGCCAAGCGCTCGAGATAAAATCGCTGCGTGCGAGTTCGCCGCCCCTTCCAAGGAAATCACCGCTAAGAGCTTTTCTTTGGGAATAGACGCTAATACCGAAGCGGTTAACTCACGAACCACTAGGATAATCGGCTTATCTAACGTGCGAAGTTCATGTTCAGAGTTGTGGAGGAAATAGAGCAGCCTTTGTCCGAGCTCTCGGATGTCTTGTGCTCTCTCACGAAGATACACGTCCGACATACGAGCAAAGCGATTAGAATAACTCTCTACAACCTGTCTTAGTGCCCAATCGGCTTTATCGCCTTTCTGGATTTGGCTTTTTAGATCCTTACGCAGCATAGGATCGTTGAGTAAGTGAGTAAACAGGTCAAAGATCGCCAACGCATCTTTATTGATTTCGCTATCTAAGCGCTTTCGCATGCGCTTAAAGTCATTGAGGGCGTTTTCAACCGCTACCGCCAACAACTCATGCTCTCTCTCTATATTGAGCGTCGAAGCAGGATAAACATCGGTGAGTTCAGGCTGAGTGTTGTCCCACCATAAGTCACCAATCGCCACGCCCGATGAAGCTGCAATACCTTTAGTAGCCGGTAGCTTCTGTTGCTCTAACAGCCAATGGCCTTGAGTTTGGGCGTGCGCCACAATAACGGCAAGTTGTGCAGAGAGCGTGACAAGGAAGGATTCTTCCATCTCACTAAATAAACGTGGGGTCTTCTGTTGAATGACCAATACACCGAGCACTTGCTTGCGGTGGATAATCGGAGTACCGAGAAAAGAGTGATAGACGTTTTCTCCAAGCTCTGGAAAAAACTTATAAGCAGGGTGAGCAGACGCTTGTGCAAGGTTGATAGGTTCAGCACTTCTTTTAACAAGGCCAACCAGACCTTCGTCAAAACCAATGTGAATGCTATTGCCTTTGAAGATCAGGCCTTGAGTTGCCATCAACTCAAGGCGCTGCATATCATTATTTGCCAAATATACGGTGCAACATTCCGTCTGCATCGCACTGCATGTCTCTTTAACCAAAATATCAAGAGCCGTCGACACATCTTCAACTCTTGATACGTGTTCAACTATTTCCCTTAGTTGACTGAGCATGCTTAACCTCTACGCAATTTGCGCTTTCCTTTTATTTTTCGCTCTTTAAACGGCATTGCTAAAGATGCGAACTCTTTCATCGCTCGACGGTAAACATCTCGCTTGAAAGAAACAACTTGTCGAACTGGGTACCAGTAACTCACCCAACGCCAACCATCAAACTCAGGTGTACTTCCACGCTGCATATTGATATGCGATTCATCGCAATCTAAGCGCAAAAGGAACCACTTCTGTTTTTGTCCAATACAGACAGGTTTAGAATCCCACCGAACCAGTCGTTTGGGTAGCTTGTAGCGTAACCAATGACGACTTGTCGCGACGATCTTTACATCCTTTTTAGTAAGGCCAACCTCTTCATACAACTCGCGGTACATTGCCTGTTCCGGAGTCTCACCTTCATCTATTCCCCCTTGAGGGAATTGCCATGAATGTTGCCCGTATCGTTTAGCCCAGAAGACCTGACCATGGTTGTTACAGATTACAATACCAACATTTAATCGGTAACCATCGCCATCTATCACTGGCCAACCTCTATCTAAATTTTTAATTACTCTGATTTTTCCACATATCCCCAATCGGAGCAAACTTAGTGACGTGATAAGCGCTATATTTATGAATAATAACTAGGAATATGGATAAGTTTTGCTCAAATTCTAGTTACCCACACAATAGTGAGACATAGACCACATTTATTCACCTTTTCTGTGAATAACTATGTGAAGAATTACCCGCAATCGTTTTTTTTAATCCATAGATTCATCAACACCAAAAACAACAAATCAGTCAAAATAATTTTATTATTATATAAATCAGTAAATTAAAATAACATTCTAGTTTTAAAAAACATTAGAAATGTAAAAGATCTTTCAGAAACCTGACATGGTTAAAGATCAACCACTCCGATGTTTATCCACACTACTAAGTGAAAGATTCATTTTGAACCCCATTTGGCAAGCATTTTATCCACCATAAACCCCTGTTTATTTATCCACTAAATTAATATTTCAATTAATTACCTTTATGTCCTGTGGATAACCCTGAGTTTGATCCCTTCTCTCGCAAGGAGATCATTTCTTAACCAGTCGTCATTTGGTGATAACTTCTGATAAAATCATTTTTTTGATCATGCCTTTTATTATGAAACCAGAACCACAAACACAACAAGAGCTGTTAGAGCGCGCGTATGCCATCGCCGGAATGACCTTTAAAGAGCTCGCTGACGAAGCTGAGATGGTGATGCCAAACGACCTTAAGCGTGATAAAGGCTGGGTTGGGCAGCTATTGGAATGGCACTTGGGTGCACCTGCAGGCAGTAAGCCAGAACAAGATTTTGCCAAGCTCGGTATCGAGCTAAAAAGCATTCCGATTAGCTACTCTGGCAAGCCACTCGAAACCACCTTTGTGTGTGTTGCTCCTTTGATGGGTGTGCAAGGCATAACTTGGGAAACCAGCCACGTTCGAAACAAGCTGTCTAAGGTGTTGTGGATCCCTGTCGAGGGAGAAAGAGAGATCCCGCTAGCAGAGAGGCATGTAGGATCCCCATTATTATGGACACCTAGCCAAGCTGAAGACGAACTCTTGAAGCGAGATTGGGAAGAACTGATGGAGTTGATCGTTTTAGGCAATGTTGAACAGATAACAGCAAGACACGGTGAAGCACTGCATTTACGTCCGAAGGCTGCTAACAGTCGTGTGTTAACGGAAGCTTACGGTGCAAGCGGAAAACCTATCAAAACTAAACCACGTGGTTTCTATCTGCGAACTCAATTCACCCATAAATTACTGACAACACATTACGCATAGATCGTTTAATCGAGCCTCGATAGCCAAAACTATCAGTGCGTTAAAAAACAGTCTGGAATTAGAATCAATATCTCGCTACCAACGCCTCTTAATGAGGTTTGAGCGCCAGTTCAATATCACAGTAGCTTTGGCTTGGCTCATTACCAAACTCATCATAGGCGTTGTGTAAGCGAAGATACGCCTTTTCAAAGCCGAGCCGGAGTAACTCCTCTTTCACTTGATCCAAGGATCCAAAGTGAAGCGGCTCGCCGTCTTGCTTTACCGGTTCTAGCTTATGTTTGTACTCCACCGCCAATAGATATTCTGAAATATCAGAACAGCCAATAACGTACACTTTGGGTGTTTGATAAGAGTCTTTGTGCTCTCCATGTAACCACATGTCTAACTGATGCTTTTGCATAACCGGCCTCCCTTGCTCTCTATAGCTTAGTAGAACTCTATTTCTTTACTAGGGCACGTTGATTTTTCTCGATTAAAAAAACAAAAAAGAGAAGCCAATGCTTCTCTTTTTTGTCCAGTTCTAGTTCAAAAGCGCTCACTTTTGACACCTAACTATCACCGTCAATGATTTAGGGGGTTGAAAGGTGCGATCAACCCCGCAGATTACGTCGGTATTCGCGCACTTAAGACACGACGAAGGTGACGTACTCGACGTTCAATCGTGACGACTTCTGGTTCAGAAAAACCAATCGGTCGACCGTCAGCTTCAAGACCAATATCTCTTAGTAAGTGAGTATTGTTCCATGGTAGATCATATGAACTGCGACGAACTTTTCGTTGCCATTCACGCTCTTCACGACGAAGGTCTGCACGGATAAGGACTGTTGCTAATTTTAAATATACTGAGTGACGCATAATAACTCTCCAGTTGTTGAATAAACTGAGGAAAAATAGCGTGTTAGATCGTATGAGGGTTTCTCACTTAGCTGCTATTTTTCCGCAGCCAAATAAGGATACGGATCTATTAGTTAGGTTTATCTTGGGTGTTTCGATCGGCCATGGCTGATGTTTGTGACATAACAGTCACCATGTCAGAACACGGATCAAACGACGCGCAAATATGCTGTATAAAATCGAAATGTTTCATTTGCGCCTCCAAGCTAACTAAGAAATCCAAAAAGAAATGGGGTAGTGAAAGCAGACAAGTCTTTGTTAAAACGCTGCTTTCACGGTTAAAGTCTAACCAAGTGAGTATATTATTCAACCGCTAATTGGCTCACATTTTTAAAACAATGCATTCACCTGGAATATCAGTTGCATATTCATTTATATATAAGATATTCACTATTATTATATAAAATCACAGAACATATCTCTTAGTGACCTAGGGGGCATCTCTCAATTGTTCGAATGTGAACACAGCGACTAACAACAAAAAGAGCCACGCATGATGCGTCGCTCTTAAATTTACATTAACAGATTGAATCACTTAGCAAAGAATTCTAAATAACGCCCTCAGAAATAAGGCTGTGTTTATTCAATAAACGGTACATCGTTGCTCGTGATACTCCGAGCTCCTTAGCAGCCAACGAGACCTGTCCACCGTAAGATTCCAATACAATCAACAATGCATCGCGCTCTGAACGCTCACGAATGCTTTTCAAACTGCGACGTTCATCATTCTGTTTTGGTAAATCAAGTTGGTGATCTTCTATGATCACGGCATCCGACATCAGAACAACACGCTTTATCTGATTCATCAGCTCACGAACGTTGCCTGGCCAGTGGTAGCGATTCATTGAACGAATAGCATCCTCTGAGAAACTCTTAGCCTGAGCATTAAACTCTTTCGAGTACTCACGTAAGAAATGATTCGCTAACACAGAAATATCGCTCACACGTTCTTTTAAGCTTGGAACATGAATACGCAGAACATTGATATAGTGATAAAGCTCTTCATTGAAGTCGCCCTCGATCAACGCCTTCTCGATATCAGAGGAGTTCGCGGCCAGAATACGCACATCGACAGATTTAGGTCCATTCGCAGTTTCAATCTTACCTTCTTGTAGAAAGCGCAACAGGTTCAGTTGTTGATTGCGTGGCATCGCTAAAACATCATTAAGCAAGATGGTTCCGCCATCGGCTTCTTCCAACATACAAGGCGCAGTCGCTGACTGTGCTGATATGCCAAACACCTCGGCCTCTATTCTCATTTCAGACAAGGCACGACAGTTAACCGTTAAAAATGGTTTCTGTGCTCGCGACGAATTTTGATGAATCGAGCGTGCAATCGTCTCTTTACCAGCCCCACTCTCGCCATAAATCAAGATACTGACATCAGTCGGCCCAATACGCTTTACTTGGTCTCTCAAGCGCTTCACGGCCACAGAATCGCCTAGCAGTCCCATGTTGTTATTGATGCCGTAGTTTGGCCATACCTTCTGCTCAAGCTTAAGCATACCCAGTTGGTGACCAATGGTACTCAGCAATTGAGCATCTGGGATTGGTGCCGTGAAAAAGTCGATACAGAAGTTGACGATAAACTGGCAGATCGTATCAGAGCTTAATTGAGATTCACGGATAAAGGCGAGCCATCTCACCTGCTTGTTATTGCTCACAAGGTTAGCAATACCGTTAAGACTGAACTCATCATGACTAAGATCGACAATACCAATACATGGGCCAATATCAGCAATCAAGGCATCGGCTTTTCGTAAATCTGCACACTGGGTACACTGCCAACCCACTTGTTCTAACACTGATAACCAGGGTTCGTACGCACCACCAACGACGATAAGAGAACCTGGTAAGGAATCCATCTTAAATTGAGTTCCCATCCTTCTTCCTTATTCTATTTTTATTTAAATCAGACTAATACGAGTCACTGCTTCATCGTTCGACAAAATGCCGCGAGAGCGTATTCAGCGCAGAGACGTATAGTAGTGAGACTATCTTAGATTTTATGTCTCAATAGTAAGACTATGTCAGAAATAACGATTTTTCGAATCAAGAGTGCGGTACAGACTAGGTTTTGAAGCCCCAAAACAGAAAAAGCCACCCGAAGGTGGCTTTTTAATTACATAGGCTGTTACGCCCTATAAGCGAGAATTACGCCTGTGGACGCATTGCCGGGAACAAGATCACGTCACGGATTGTGTGCGTGTTTGTAAATAGCATCGCTAGACGGTCGATACCGATACCTTGACCCGCTGTTGGCGGTAGGCCGTGCTCTAGTGCAGTAATGTAGTCTGCATCGTAGTACATCGCTTCGTCATCACCCGCGTCTTTCGCGTTAACTTGCGCTTTGAAACGCTCGTCTTGGTCTTGTGCATCGTTAAGCTCAGAGAAACCGTTCGCTACTTCACGGCCACCGATGAAGAACTCAAAACGGTCTGTGAAGAATGGGTTGTCATCGCTACGACGTGCTAGAGGAGAAATGTCCGCTGGGTAGCCAGTGATGAACGTTGGTTGAATTAGCTGAGGCTCAGCCGTTTCACCAAAGATCTCTTCTAGAAGCTGACCACATGTCCAGAACGTTTCTACGTCTACGTGTACAGATTTTGCGATAGCAACCATCTTCTCACGGTCTTGTAGATCTGCTTCTGTTAGCGCTTGAATCTCAGCGTGCTCAGGGTTGTAGTTTTTGATTGCATCGAACATGCTCATGCGAGCGTAAGTACCACCGAACTCAACCGTTTCGTCACCGTAAGGCATAGAAGTAGAACCAAGAACGTCCATTGCTGCCGTGCTTAGCATCTCTTCTGTCAGATCCATAAGGTCTTTGTAGTCAGAGTACGCTTGGTAGAATTCCATCATAGTGAATTCTGGGTTGTGACGTGGAGATAGACCTTCGTTACGGAAGTTACGGTTGATCTCGAATACACGGTCAAAACCACCCACCACTAGACGCTTAAGGTAAAGCTCTGGTGCAACACGTAGGTACATGTCGATGTCTAGTGCATTGTGGTGAGTGATGAATGGACGTGCAGTTGCGCCACCCGGGATCACGTGCATCATTGGCGTTTCAACTTCTAGGTAGCCTTTCGCGCTCATGAAGTTACGGATTGAAGATACAAGCTTAGAACGCACGATGAATGCATTGCGAGAGTCTTCGTTCACGATTAGGTCAACGTAACGCTGACGGTAACGCATCTCTTGGTCAGTGAGACCGTGGAACTTCTCTGGTAGAGGACGAAGTGCTTTAGTCAGCAATTCAAACTCTTCCATGTTCACGTAAAGATCGCCTTTACCCGATTTATGAAGCGCACCTTTAACACCGATGATGTCACCGATATCTAGGCCTTGGTACTTCTCTTTCAGTACTTTTTGTACGTCTTTCGCTGCGTATGCTTGGATACGACCAGAAGTTTCTTGAATCGCAAGGAATGGACCACGCTTCGCCATAACACGACCAGCGATCGCAACGATGTGGTTAAGCTCTTCTAGCTCTTCCTTAGTCTTCTCACCGAATTCCGCTTGAAGATCGCCAGCTAGGTGCTCACGACGGAAGTCATTTGGGTGACCGTTAGCTTTGCAGTTTTGGCGGATGTGATCCAGCTTGCTGCGGCGCTCAGCGATTAGTTTGTTCTCTTCAGGTGAAGAAGCTTCTTGTGCGTTTTCGTTTTGAACAGCATCAGTCATTAGAGATGTACCCTGCTTTTAAAATTTGGACCGCTATATTTTTGCAAATATAGGCATTTTTACCAATATTATTGGTAAAGCTTAATAGTTGATAAAGCTTACAGACCTGATTTCAGGCTAGCTTCAATAAACTTGTCTAAGTCACCGTCAAGAACCGCTTGAGTATTACGGTTTTCGATGCCGGTGCGTAAATCTTTGATACGAGAATCATCCAGCACGTAAGAGCGGATTTGACTGCCCCAACCGATGTCTGATTTCGTCTCTTCGCTCGCTTGTTTTTCAGCATTTTGTTTTTGAATCTCAAGTTCAAAAAGCTTAGCACGTAGCTGCTTCATCGCTTGATCTTTGTTCTTATGCTGCGAACGGTCATTCTGACACTGAACCACAGTGTTAGTCGGAACGTGAGTAATACGTACCGCTGATTCCGTGGTGTTTACGTGCTGACCACCAGCGCCAGAGGCACGGTATACGTCAATACGTAGGTCAGAAGGATTAATGTCGATCGTAATGTTGTCATCAATCTCAGGATAGATAAACGCAGATGCAAACGAAGTATGACGACGACCACTTGAATCAAATGGTGACTTACGAACTAGACGGTGAACACCAGTCTCTGTGCGTAACCAACCGTAAGCATACTCACCAGAAATACGTACCGTTGCGCCTTTAAGGCCAGCAACATCACCATCCGACACTTCGATAACTTCAGTCTTGAAGCCTTTCGAATCTGCCCAACGTAAGTACATGCGCAACATCATTGAAGTCCAGTCTTGAGCTTCTGTACCGCCCGAACCTGACTGTAAATCGATGTAGCAATCTGATGCATCGTGATCACCAGAGAACATACGACGGAATTCCAGCTTCTCTAGCTTAGCTTCAAGCTCGGCCAGTTCTGGTTCAATTTCATCGAACGTTTCTTGATCTTCTTCTTCAACCGCAAGCTCTAATAGGCCATCAACATCCTCAACACCTTGGTCAAGTTGGTCGATCGTTTCTACTACCGCTTCCAATGCAGAACGTTCTTTACCTAGCGCTTGAGCACGCTCAGGTTCGTTCCATACATCCGGTTGTTCTAATTCTGCGTTTACTTCTTCTAGACGCTCTTTCTTAGCGTCATAGTCAAAGATACCCCCTCAGGATATTTGTGCGCTCAGACACATCCTGCAGACGGTTTTTTATAGGATTGATTTCAAACATTTTAGCTCATCATTTATGAGTAGAATTTAACCGAAGAATTGTACTCAAAAGTGTGACGGAGATACAGAATTTTTTAGAGTGGTGAACCAAGATTCAACAACTTAATGGGATATAAAATTGACAGGCATAAAAAACACGTAAATTTTGTAAGGACAGGAAGGAAAACAAGCCCTGTTTTTGAACAGAGCTTGTTGAATTTGGCACTATATGATGAGCATTATTGAGCCCAAAATCACTATTTGGCTTCGATATGATCAATCATCAGCTGCAAAGATTGGTTGCCACGAAACTCGTTAATATCGAGCTTAAATGCAAGGTGCACAGTTTTCACCGAAGCATCAGGCCAGCGGCGTAGGTCCACATTAAAGGCGATACCATCAATCATCACATTGGTCGGGTGACCTTTGTAGAGCGGCTCCAACATCAACTTAAGATGTTTTTCACCCACCAACTTTTGATGCAGTACTTTAAATTCACCATCGAAGATTGGCTCAGGGAAAGCTTGTCCCCACGGGCCACCTGAACGCAGCGTTTCAGCGGTGTGCATCGAGAACTCTTCTGGTAACAGCTCACCATCAGACAAGATAATGCCCTTCAGTGCTGTTTCTCCAAGTTCATTCTTCACCACATCATTGAACAGCTTGCTGAAGCGTTCAAAGTCCTTTTCCATGATGGTTAAACCAGCCGCCATTGCGTGGCCACCAAATTTAAGAATCAAGCCAGGGTTTTGAGTATCAATTCGGTCCAATGCATCACGCATGTGCAGACCCGGAATTGAACGACATGAACCTTTGATACTGCCTTCGCCGCCATCTGCAAACGCAATCACTGGGCGGTGGTATTTGTCTTTGATACGCGAAGCCAAAATACCAATCACACCTTGGTGCCAATCACGTTGGAATAGTGCCAAGCCAGAAGGTAGGTCGTCTTTACCAAATTCAAGGCGCTCACAAAAAGCCATCGCTTCTTGCTTCATACCCTCTTCGATCTCTTTACGTGTTTGGTTCAAGCCATCTAACTCACTCGCCATTCGACGAGCCGCATGGATGTTGTTACTCATTAGCAGCTCAACACCAAAAGACATGTCGTCTAATCGACCAGCTGCATTGATACGAGGACCAAGAGCAAAGCCAAAGTCAGACGCCACCAAACGCTTAGCGTCTCGCTTAGCAATTTCGATCAAGGCTTGAATGCCCGGACGAGCTTTACCCGCACGAATACGTTGCAAACCTTGATGAACTAAAATTCGGTTGTTTTCATCGAGTGGAACCACGTCGGCAACCGTACCCAGCGCCACAAGGTCAATCAGTTCCATCAACTTAGGTTCTGTCATGCCGCGCTCTGCAAACCAACCCAATTTACGCATGTGAACACACAATGCCATCATCAGGTAAAAAGCGACACCAACTCCCGCTAGGGCTTTCGAAGGAAAAGCACAACTTTCAAGGTTTGGGTTAACCATAGCATCGACCATTGGCAGTTCATTGCCCGGCAAGTGATGATCGGTAACCAGAACCTCTAGCCCTTTCTCTTTAGCAAAGCGAACACCTTCAATTGAAGATACACCGTTGTCGACCGTCATGATCACTTCAGCACCAAGCTCGATTGCCTGTTCAACAACCTCAGGGCTCAAGCCATAACCATCTTCAAAACGGTTTGGTACCAGATAGTCGACGTTAGAGCTGCCGAGCATACGTAACGCTAAAACAGACAGCGCCGAGCTGGTCGCGCCATCGGCATCAAAGTCACCAACAATGATGATGCGTTTTTGCTGCTGAATAGCTTTGAACAACAGCTCAACCGCAGCATCAATGCCGCCCAGTTTTTGATAAGAGTGCAAGCCTTTCGCTGCTGTCTCTAGTTGGTCGGCACTGTCGATTCCACGACTCACATAAATGCGCTTTAACAAGTCAGGTAAGTGAGCAGGTAAGACTGAAATGTCGACCTCAGGACGGCGTTGGATCTCTATCATATAAAAATGGGCCCGCTATCAATCAGGCCACTCCTTAAATCAAAAACATGGGGGATAAATTGGCAATACAGAAAACGAGATTATTGCTCTAAACGTTGAAGAAGTTGTGCTGGCGGTAAGTAACCACTCACCAACTCACCACTTGCTAGCACGATAGCCGGTGTGCCATTGATGCCAAGCTCACGACCCAGTTGGTATTGTTTAGCAATGATCTGCTTTTGCTCTGCTAGGTCTTTACCAGACGCTGGCATTTGACGGTTTACTTTAGCGTCATGCATCGCTGTTTTTGGATCATCTGACGCCCAGATTGCTGCCATTTGATCGGCAACTTGCCCTGTCGCACCTTGGCGTGGGTAAGCCATGTAACGAACGGTGATACCCAAATCGTTGTAGCCTTGCATTTGGCTGTGCAGACGAACACAGTAGCCGCACGTAATGTCAGTAAATACCGTCACAACATACTTTTCGTTATCGGCTTTGTATTCAATAACCGTATCCGACATCGCTGCCACTTTTTCAGCATTCAGCGGAGCTTGACGCTCAGCCAAAACATCACTGAACTTTCCGTTTTCATCCAAAGAGTAAAGAGTGCCGGCTAGAAAGTGATCGCCCTCTGGAGAAGAAAAGATAATGCCGCTGTTGGTTTGAACTTCTAAAAGACCATCGATATCCGAAGGCACAATCTTATCGACCTTAATACCGATTTTTTCAAAACGCTTAGTTAACGCAGCTGTATCAATAGCTTGAGCTGGAGCAGCTTCTACGGCTGTTGATGTTGTTTCTACTTTCGCTTCTGATGCATTACATGCAGTAATCATAAGAGGAAGCGCTAGTAGAGGAAGACGGCGTAATACGCTCATTAAGTTCACCTTAAAAATAAATGGATTTAAGCACGTGGGTGATGCTGCGCGTGAATTTGCTTCAGCCTTTCAGTCGCCACGTGAGTATAAATTTGGGTTGTCGATAAGTCACTATGCCCAAGTAACATCTGTACGACCCTGATATCTGCGCCATAGTTCAGTAAATGCGTCGCAAAAGCGTGTCTCAATACGTGTGGTGACAACAGCTCTGTATCGATCCCAGCGACGACCGAGTAGTGCTTAATACGATACCAGAACGTCTGACGGGTCATTTGCTTGGCGCGTTTACTCGGAAAAACCACATCAGAACTGTTTTCGCCAAGTAGATGTGGACGACCTTGTTCAATAAAAGTCTCTATCCAATCCACCGCATTTTCGCCCATTGGTACTAAGCGCTCTTTGCCACCCTTACCAATAACACGCACCACGCCCTGTCTTAGGCTGATGTTTTCCATCGTCAAGCTAACCAGTTCTGTCACACGCAAACCGGTTGCATAGAGTAACTCAAGCATCGCCTTATCGCGAAGCTCAATCGGATCGTTCGGATCTGGCGCATCGAGCAAAGCATCAACCTGCTCTTCGCTCAAATCTTTCGGCAAGCGTTGCGGCAGCTTCGGGCTGATCAACAAGGCACTTGGATCATCGCCTCTGATTTTCTCGCGGTGCAAATATTGGAACAAGCGACGAATCGCCGACAACATACGGGCACGAGAGGTCTGCTTAAAATCGGCGTCGGCTAACCAGCCTTGATAATCCTGTAAACCTGAAAGGCTAATGAAGTCGAGGCGGTAATTGTTCTTTTCCATCCACGCTAATAACTTGGACAAATCGGTACGGTACGAGACAAGCGTATTCTCCGATAATCCTCGCTCCATCCACATAGCATCTAAAAACTGCTCAACGAGACCGTGGTCTGCGCTCTGCCCTTGAGGCGACTGCATAGTGTTACTCACAATATTGGAAACTGTTTTGAGAGTATGCCAGAGCAAATATGAATGCCATAAAAATTACGACTTGAGCGGATAATCGCTGCAATCGAAGTCGATTTATGGTTAGAATTCGCCATCTGAAATTAAAATCGAACGTTTGCTATGAAAATTGGATTATTTTACGGCTCAACCACCTGCTACACAGAAATGGCAGCAGAGAAAATTCGCGGCATTATTGGTGAAGACCTAGTTGATATCCATAACGTGAAAGAAAGCCCTCTTTCATTGATGGCGGACTACGACCTTTTATTGCTGGGCATCTCGACTTGGGACTTCGGTGAAATCCAAGAAGATTGGAATGAACTGTGGGAAGACATCGCAACCACGCCTATGAAAGGCAAGGTTGTGGCTCTGTTTGGTTTGGGTGACCAAGAAGGCTACGGCGAATGGTTCCTAGATGCGATGGGTCTATTGCATGATGAACTGAAAACCGCGGGTGCAGAGTTTGTTGGCTTCTGGCCAAACGATGACAGCTACGAGTTCGAAGCGTCTAAAGCGTTAACCGAAGACAAATCTCAATTCGTTGGTTTGGCGCTTGATGAAGATTCACAATACGAGCTAAGCGACGACCGTATCGCAAGCTGGGTTGAGCAAGTACTGGTTGAGTACAGCGAAAAGCTATAACCAAACAGAAGTACTCCCGGCTAAGTAGCTAACCAAGTAACTAGCTGGATATAAAAAGACCACAGAATACAAAAAGGCCTCATTACTGCGAAGTAATGAGGCCTTTTCTATTTCATCTCGAAGGACAATCTAATCTCAACGGAAGATTAAACAGTCTCTTCAGCCATCTCTTGTTCTGTTGACTTGCCAACAAAGAACATACAGATGATTGCAGCCGTTGTTGGAAGCAACCAACCCATACCGATCTCAAACAGTGGCAGCATCTCAAGTGCAGACACGTCTACACCCGCTACTTTAGCGCCATCAATAAGAGCAAACAGCAGTGACACTAATACCACTACGCGGTAAGCCGCTTTTGGATTAGGGAAACGGCTACGTAAGAATGTCAGAGCAACCAACGCGATAGCGACTGGGTACAGTGCAAACAGTACTGGAACAGACAGAGAAATCAGTTGAGAAAGACCAACGTTCGCAACGGTTGCACAAGCTACACCATTGATGATTACCCAAGTCTTGTAAGACAGAGGCGTTAGCGAGCTGAAGTAATCAGAACATGCTGACACAAGGCCAATCGCCGTAGTTAGACATGCTAATAGTACGATCACAGAAAGCACTAGCTGACCAGAAGGACCAAACAACGATTGAACGTATAGGCTTAAAATAGCACCGCCATTGTCTGCACCAGCTGCGACTGTTGCACTTGTTGCGCCTAGGAAAAATAGAGAGATGTAAACAAACGCCAGACCCGCTGCGGCAATACAACCCGCGCTAATTAGGTACTTAGTCGTCGCTGCACGGTCAGTAATGCCCTTGCTACGAATCGCATCAACAATCAGCATACCAAACATCAAAGAAGCAAAAGTATCCATGGTGTTGTAGCCTTCAAGGAAACCTTTGGTTAGTGGTTGAGTGATGTACTCACCGTGAGCCGCAAGAATATCGCCTTGAGGGTTAACGAATACAGCAATCGCCAGCACAACCAAACCAACGAACAGTGCAGGTGTTAGCACCTTACCAATGACGTCAATAAGCTTACCTTGCGACCATGAGAAGAACATCGCTACTGCAAAAAATGCAATCGAAAAGAGAGTTAGGTGAGCTTGAGAGGCATCGATGAAGAACGGTTTCACCGCCATCTCATAGGCAACAAGGCCAGTACGCGGTGCAGCAAATGCAGGACCGATAATGATAAAGATCAGTACAGCCATGATGGTTGCTGCTTTCTTAGGAAGATCTTTAGTTAAGTGACCCCAAGAGCCACCAGCCACTGCGACCGCGACGATAGTGATTAACGGCAGACCAAC
This sequence comes from Vibrio sp. 10N.222.55.A1, assembly GCF_041473835.1. Classification (NCBI taxonomy): domain Bacteria; kingdom Pseudomonadati; phylum Pseudomonadota; class Gammaproteobacteria; order Vibrionales; family Vibrionaceae; genus Vibrio; species Vibrio sp. 10N.222.55.A1. Next base: position 59,869 of record NZ_JBFRSX010000046.1, read on the forward strand.
GGCAGTCAGCAGAAAACCAGACATCGCTGGAAGGAAGTGATCACCGGCTAATTGGCCAGCTAGAGGTGGGAAGATGATGTTACCCGCACCCAAGAAAAACGCAAAAAGCATAAAGCCCAATGCCATTATATCTGTTAGTTTTAGACTCTGTTTCACAGATAATCCTTAATTATATTTATGAATTTATGTTGTGCTTACATGAATGTTACAGCTCAAAGCTGCCAATCAATCTATAAAATAGTCGCGCATAATGACGAAACAACTGGCTAGCTGCAAGTCACCACACAAAAACACCATATAAATTTGCATATGAGAACAAAAAGCAGTGGATTCCACTAGCTATAGAAAAATAGCCACAATTATAAACTAACCATAATGCACAACAATATTTTTCCAAGCAGAACATTGATTCATACAAGCGGTTAACATTAGAGCTAATCACTTAAAATATCTCGATACTCAGAACATTAATGAAAGACAAAACAGTGCAAACTAAAAGCTTCAATTTTAAGCAATTCTCAATTTACGGCGGGAAAAGCGGTATGCCAGTCAGTACCGATGGCGTATTACTTGGCGCGTGGGTAAGCCTGCCACAAAGATCATGTGTACTCGATATTGGAACCGGGACAGGTCTGCTGGCTTTGATGGCTGCGCAGCGTTTTGAAGATGCTTCAATCTCTGCGATAGATATTGATCAACACGCTATTGATGCTGCCACTATCAATATTGAGCAGTCGCCTTGGCAAAATCGTATCTCCCTTGATCACGGCAGCGTGTTAACAGCCGACTTTCCACAAAGGTTTGATGCGATCATCTGTAACCCGCCCTACTTCAACTCTGGAGAACAGGCGCAGCAAAGCCAAAGAGCCACCGCCAGGCACACCGACAGCTTGGATCATTTAGCGCTTGCCCAGCGTTGTTTCGAGATAACAACCGACGCCGCGACTGCCAGTTTCATCCTACCGACGCCTGAGGGGGAAGGTTTTATCAAGCTTGCCGAGCAATGTGGTTGGTATCTAGCAAAACGCCTTGATGTAAAAACAACAGATAAAAAGCCAGCTAGCCGAATTTTATTCGAGTTATCTAAAGATCCTGCTTGCGAGCAAGATTTGCAGCGCGAATCGCTTACAATTCACCATCAAGGTGGTTATAGCGAAGCATTTATTGCGCTCACTAAAGATTTTTATCTCAAGATGTAGCAAATACCATGTGATCCTAATCACTAATGCTTCTATAATGTCCGACTACTCTTTTTTATCGTCTGCTTTTTGAGGCAGAAACATTTATTGCTTGTGGAGAAACAACAGTGATCAGAACCTTTGCAGAACTCGATCTAAACCAAGAGCTGCTTAAAGCAATTGACGAAATGGGCTACGAACGTCCAACACAGATACAAGCTGAAGCAATCCCACAAGCGTTAGATGGAAGAGACGTTTTGGCTTCTGCGCCAACAGGTACTGGTAAAACAGCATCATTTGTATTGCCAGCACTGCAATACCTACTGGATTTCCCACGTAAGAAATCTGGCCCTGCACGTATGCTTATCCTGACGCCAACGCGTGAGCTAGCAATGCAGATCACCGAACAAGCACGTGAGCTTGCTAAATACACCAGCCTAAATATCTTCACGATCACGGGCGGTGTGATGTACCAAGAGCACGCAGATATCTTAAGTACCACTCAAGATATCGTAGTAGCAACACCTGGCCGTTTGATGGAATACATTGAAGGCGAGCGTTTTGACTGTCGTGCGATTGAATGGCTGGTTCTAGATGAAGCCGACCGCATGCTAGACATGGGCTTTGGTCCTGTTGTTGACCGTCTGTCTGCAGAGTGTCGCTGGCGTAAACAAACTTTACTGTTCTCAGCAACGCTAGAAGGTAAAGGCATTGAAGGCTTCACTGAAGATCTACTGAAAAACCCAGCGGAGATCGATGCGAAATCATCACTTCGTGAGCGTAAGAAGATCACTCAGTGGTACCACCGTGCAGACACAGCAGAGCACAAGCTGAACATCCTAAAGCACGTCATCACAGAGCAAGCTGAGCGCAGCATCGTATTCTTGAAGACGCGTGATCGTCTAGGTGATCTACGAGCTCAACTTGAAAGCGCGCAAATTCCATGTGCGTGGATCCAAGGTGAAATGCCTCAAGATCGTCGTAACAACGCGATTGCTCGTTTCCGTGACGGCTCTGTAAACGTACTGCTAGCGACTGACGTTGCTGCTCGTGGTATCGACCTTCCAGACGTAAGCCACGTAATCAACTACGACATGCCACGTACTGCTGACGTATACCTACACCGTATTGGCCGTACTGCTCGTGCTGGTAAAAAAGGTAACGCGGTTTCTATCATTGAAGCGCACGATCAACTAATGATTGAGCGTGTGGCTCGTTACACAGACGAACCAATCAAAGAACGCTTTATTGAAGGCATGCGCCCTACGCATAAGAAAGCGGCCGTGACTAAGAAGAAGAAGCCGAAGAAAGAAGATAAGAAAGCGGTAGAGAAACAAAAAATCGCGAAGAAGAAAAAAATCGCGAAGAAAAAGAAAGCAGCAAAGAAGAAGTAATCTACCAGCTTCAACGATTCAATAAAAAAGCCCCATGCAGTTCGCTGCATGGGGCTTTTCTCTATCTGGCCTGTCTCGGTCTCTAATATTAACTACAGGCTAAAACCGAGAGCTACTCGTTAGCCAAGGACTACTAGTTTTGCTCTTCGCGCTTAAAGACAAGCTCTTTCGCGTTCGACTCTTCTTCAACGAAGTAGTAGCCCGCCGTATCAAACTGGGTCAGCGCCTCAACCGAGTCGATCTTGTTCTCGATGATGTAGCGAGCCATCATGCCACGCGCTTTCTTCGCGTAGAAACTGATCACCTTGTACTGACCGTTCTTGCAGTCTTTGAATACAGGGGTAATCACTTGGCCATCCAAGTTCTTCGGCTTCACGGCTTTAAAGTATTCGTTCGACGCTAGATTGATCAACACATTGTCGCCTTGAGCATTCAACGCTTCATTGAGCTTGTCTGTGATGATGTTGCCCCAGAACTGGTACAAGTTAGTACCACGAGCATTGGCTAAGCGTGTACCCATCTCTAGGCGGTATGGCTGCATCAAATCTAATGGCTTAAGCAAGCCATATAACCCAGAAAGCATGCGCAGGTGGTCTTGTGCGTAGTCAAAATCTTCATCCGATAGCGTTTCAGCGTCTAGGCCAGTGTATACATCGCCTTTAAAGGCTAGGATTGCTTGGCGTGCGTTGTCTTGGGTAAAGGTCTCGCTCCACTGCTCAAAGCGCGCTACGTTCAACCCTGCGATTTTATCGCTGACTTTCATCAGTGCAGAAATATCTACTGGCGTCAGTTTGCGGCACTCTTCAATCAGCTCAGCAGAGTGTTCAACAAACTCAGGCTGACTAAAGCGTTCCGTCGCTAATGGTGATTCGTAATCAAGTGTTTTGGCTGGAGAAACGACAACTAACATAACTTTACCCTAATCGGTTATCTAACTGGATGCTGCTAGAGTATAGAAAAAACATCAACTTGTCTTTATGACTCTTCCTATTACTTCGATAGGGAGAATGAGCTTCGATAGACAGAATGAGACAAATGACAGGCAAACAAAAAGGCTAAGGTCGAAACCTTAGCCTTTCTAATCACTTTAGGATGAGCCGTTTATCGCTCCAACAAGATTACTTCTTGTTGTTGTCCCAAATACCGTCTTCCAGCTGAGACTTAAGCTCTGGGAAGTCATTCGAATCGAATGTTGGTACTTTACCCGCGTCTAGTTGGCGGTTGTAGTCTTTCGCTAGCTTAATCACGATACCTGATAGCAGGATAATCGCCACCAAGTTAACAATCGCCATTAGGCCCATCGATACGTCAGCCAGTGCCCATACCGTTGGTAACGTCGCTAGAGAACCGAACATAACCATACCCAGAACAACGATACGGAACAGCACTAGGCCCTTCTTGTTGTTGTGCTCAAGGAAGATAAGGTTCGTTTCAGCGTACGAGTAGTTTGCAATGATTGAAGTGAAAGCGAAGAAGAAAATCGCTACCGCTACAAAAATGCCGCCCCATTCGCCCACTTGTGCTGTTAGTGCACGTTGCGTTAGTTCGATACCCGTTACTTCACCGTGTGGTACATACTCACCAGACATCAGGATGATTGCGACTGTTGCTGAACAGATAACAATGGTATCCATGAACACGCCTAGCATTTGCACGTAACCTTGTGATGCTGGGTGCGGTGGGTAAGGCGTAGCAGAAGCTGCTGCGTTTGGCGCAGAACCCATACCCGCTTCGTTCGAGAACAAACCACGTTTGATGCCGTTAATCATCGCTTGTGCGATTGCGTAACCTAGGCCACCCGCTGCTGCTTCTTGCAGACCGAATGCACTCTTGAAGATAAGAGCCAGTACTTCAGGCACTTTCTCGATGTTCGCGAACATCACGTACATAGCGATCGCTAGGTAAGCCAATGCCATGATTGGAACGATGATTTCTGCTGTGCGTGCAATCTTACGGATACCACCGAAGATAACGAACGCAGAGATGATTACGATACCAACACCAACGTAGCTACGCTCAAGGTCGAATGCCGTATTCATTGCGCTTGCAATCGCGTTCGCTTGAACCGCGTTGAATACAAGACCAAATGCAATGATGAGGAAGATAGAGAATAGAACCCCCATCCAACGCATGCCTAGGCCTTTCTCCATGTAGTATGCAGGGCCGCCGCGGTAGTTACCGTCGTTATCACGCGTTTTGTATAGCTGTGCCAGTGTGCTTTCTGCAAACGATGTTGCCATACCTAGCATTGCGATTAGCCACATCCAGAAGATAGCACCAGGGCCACCAGCGGTTAGTGCTACAGCAACACCTGCCATGTTACCCGTACCTACACGAGCAGCGAGACTAGTACAAAGAGCTTGGAAAGAAGAGATACCAGCACTGTCTGCTTTACGGCTGTTTCTAAGAACAGAGAACATGTGGCCGAAATGGCGGAATTGAATGAAGCCTAGTCGTACAGTGAAGTAGATACCCACACCAACCAGTAAGTAAACTAAGATAGATCCCCAAAGGAGATCGTTCATCAAATTGATTAAGTCTGTCACGTGAACCTCGTAATTGAGTTTAAGCACCGATCATGCTTCCTAGCCTTCCTCTTAATCGCCTATGCCTCTGTCAATGTTGTGTCGGCACTCTTGTTATATTCTTGCGGCGATTGAGACTGTAAATGTCGCTTCATGCATCCATTTTACGTATCAGTGTATTTTTTGACGGGCGGATAATGCAGCGAGACGGCCTAAAAATCAATATGCAAATACACTTATATTAAAATGACATTTCACTAATAACACACCTTTTGTTAACACAACTTTCAACAATGCAGCCCAATAAAAGTCACATTATCGGGACATAATATCAACAACAGCCACGGCACTACCCCAACAAGAACACCATCCTATAAAAATGACGTCAGCCTAGGTTTTACAAGGTATAGTGAAGATCTTCGTTTTTTTCTAGGCCAATGAGATCCCTATACCGCACGGTACCATGTGCACTTCAATGCATTGTAGTCAAAACGCTATTCCATTCGCACAATGAATTAACATTCAATAACCCCCAATTTAATCGTTTACTTAGGTTTGTTTGCCTGTTTTTTATACATAATAATTCTCACAATGTGTGAGCATGCATAAGAAAATAGAACAAAAGCTTCATGGATTTGAAACAAATGAGAAACAAATCAAAGTTATTGTGAACCTAAATATGATATTTATTGGTTCGTAAGAACTAGTCCCACGGAAGGAGATATGGCTTATGGATAGCTTTCAATTCGATGAAGTATCAGAACTAGAAATGCCTCGTGTAACTCAAAAATCACGCTCGAAACCACTCAAGCGTAAGTGGCGTGAAATCGAAGCCATCAACGATCGTAGGCAGCTTGAGAAAGAGCTGAGAGAGATGAACCTAGGTCTTGATTTTAGCCTTGACGATATAAAACTTTAATCAGCACGATAAGAAATCAGATAGCAAAAGGCACCTATATAGGTGCCTTTTTTATTTTTTGAGGTAGTTAATCCGCTCAAAGCGCCATTTGGAAACCAACCCTCTAATATAGAGGACACCTAAAATAGGTGCACCTCAACATTACAACGGGCTAAACACACTCTTGTTCATTTTGTCGAACCCGAGCCGCGAGTTGGCGATATTGATCGGCGATGGTCTCTCCAAAAACAGGGTCATCTTCCGGTTGAAGCCATTGAGACTCCACTTCTTGCCAATCTTTCACCGTGAACGCCTCAACAATCATGGGTAGCACATGCTTCTCTTCATATTCCATGTGCTTTCGCTGAGCCTTAACAAACGCTTCAAGCTGCTCAATAAAGACTTGCTGAGGAACCACCGCATCTTGAAGGATCATATCGACCAAACCTAAAAAGTCCGCCGTTTTCTCAGAAAGCAATTGATGCTCTAACTCCAAGTCTTCAATCGCTTGCTCGCTGCCATATTGCTTAAGATAGTAGCGATAAATGACGTCTTCTTTAGGGTGATGCACTTTGTCTGAATGGTTCATAAGGTAATGAACCACCTCTGCGATCAGGCTATAGTTTATTTCTCGCTCCTGTTTCAGAAACTCTAACTTACTGTTGAGTATCGCGAGTAAACGAGCCATATAGCCATGCTCTCGTCTTATCCTTTCAATCATCATAGTATTGCACTCCATTACACCTACTATTTATAAGTGTATACGAATATGCTGATTTATGATTTGACCCTGCTCAGAAAACCACCAACCTACACTTCTGTTGGTAAACGCCAGTCAATAGGTTGTTGATCCATAGAAGAAAGCAGCTTGTTGGTTGTAGAGAAATGCTGACAACCGAAGAATCCACGGCGTGCCGATAATGGCGATGGGTGAGGTGCAACCAACACATGATGCTTGTCGTCATCAATCGCTTGACCTTTCTTCTGGGCGTGTGCGCCCCACAACAAAAAGATGATCGGTTCAGAGCGCTGATTGAGCTCAGCAATAATGGCATCGGTAAAGGTTTCCCAGCCACACTTAGCATGTGAGTGTGCTTTTGCCTCTTCGACTGTAAGGACTGTGTTCAACATCAACACCCCTTGCGATGCCCAAGAATCGAGATAACCATGACTAGGAATCTCAAAGCCCTCTATATCTTGTGCAAGCTCTTTGTACATATTGCGTAGAGAAGGTGGGATTTTCACACCAGGAAGCACTGAGAATGCTAAGCCGTGAGCTTGGTTAGCACCGTGATAAGGATCTTGCCCTAAGATAACCACTCGCACGGATTCGAAAGGCGTCATATCAAAGGCACTGAACACCTGTTCTTGTGGCGGGTAGACGGTTTTACCACTATTACGTTGCTGTTCAACAAACGCGAGGACACTCTGAAAGTACTCTTTATCACGTTCATCATTAATAATGGATTCCCAAGTCTTTGGTGCGGTCATCGTTTTACTTCCCAATCATCAAGGTTTCTAGCGGCTTTCGCCAGACAAAAAAATAGCTGTATCGGCTAACTGTCCTAAATAAGGCTCTAGTTATACCTCATACAGCTATCAATAAACATGATGTGTAGGGTTCACTTGTTGATGAATCATAATAATCAGTTCAAGTTGTGCTTATCTCGATTAACCACTTTTCTGCTGTGTACGATGGTGGCCGTGGTTATGCACGTGACGGTTTGGTGTAGGTAAACGGCGTGCGACAGCAATAGTTGAAGTTTGGGTGATTGAATACATAAAGGCACCTCCTCTAAGACATCGTGAACTACATATTCACTTTAATACTATGAAAGAAAGGTGCCAATTTTTAGAAATAGACGGAAATAAATTTCCCCCTCTATTATTACGCTTGTTCGCTCGCTAGCGTTGCTGAGCGATGAAACATTCTAAGTTGTTGAATTTCCTCTTTCCAGATCGTCGAATCAATGGTTTCCAAGATAAGAGGGATACCATTAAAGCGAGAATCAGAGGCAATATACTCAAAACAATCCCAGCCAATTTCGCCTTTTCCTAAAGAATGGTGTCGATCGACTCGGCTCGCGAACTCAGCTTTTGAATCATTGATGTGCATTGCTCTTAGATAGTGCATACCCACGATGCGGTCGAACTCAGCAAAAGTATGCTCACACGCCTCTTTTGTACGTAAGTCATAGCCAGCAGTAAACGTATGGCAGGTGTCTAAGCACACACCCACACGTGACTTATCTTCTACCTGCTCGATAATCTCGGCTAGATGTTCAAACTTCCAACCCAGATTAGTGCCCTGCCCAGACGTATTCTCGATCACTGCGATTACGTCAGGTACCGCTTGATGAGCTAGGTTGATCGATTCAGCGATCTTCGCCAAACATTCGCTTTCTGAGATTTTCTTTAAATGACTCCCAGGATGAAAATTCAAAAGCGTTAGTCCAAGTTGATTACAACGCTCCATTTCATCAATAAAAGCCGCGCGTGATTTCTCTAGCTTCTCTTCTTCTGGCGCTCCTAGGTTAATCAGATAGGAGTCATGAGGAAGAATGTGCTCAGCACCGTAGCCCAACATTTTGCAATTGGCTTTAAAGGCACTAATGGTTTTCGCTTCTAGTGGTTTTGCCGCCCACTGTCTCTGGTTCTTGGTAAACAGTGCAAACGCATTGGCACCTATTTCACGTGCACGCATAGGCGCCTGATCAACACCACCAGCAGCCGACACATGAGCGCCAATAAACTTAATATTTGTTTCCGGTTTTGAGGATGAATTATTGTTTGTCATTAAATCACTTTACACTTTCAGAATGCTTAATAAATAAAGGGTCGTATCGGTTGTAGTTCAATAAAAACACAACAAATGTAGTAAACTTACAACAAATATGACTGTTAAATATTTTTTATACTTTAAAATATTTTGTAATTACTTTGTTTTCAAAGGTTTTATTGATTTACCTCAATATAATCACCTTTGTAAAAATATGGTTTTTGGTTGTTTTTTGACTTAAATCAATGTTAACCTTACCAATATTAGGTATACATTACCCAGCTCAATAAAAATCGAAAGTTAACACCATAATCAAACCACATTCAGTGGACTAGGAGATAGTTATGATCCAAGGTATTCAAATTACTAAAGCAGCAAACGATGACCTACTAAACTCAATCTGGCTACTAGATAGCGAGAAGAATGAAGCTCGTTGTGTTGTTGCTACTGCAGGTTTCGAAGCTGACCAAGTTATCTCAGCTGCAGACCTAGGCGAGTACGAAAGCCGTGAAGTTGCAATCGAAGCAGCACCACGCATCGAAGGTGGTCAACACCTAAACGTTAACGTTCTTAAGCGTGAAACGCTAGAAGACGCAGTTGCTCACCCAGAGAACTACCCACAGCTAACTATCCGTGTATCGGGTTACGCTGTACGTTTCAACTCTCTAACAACTGAACAGCAACGTGACGTTATCGCACGTACGTTCACTGAGTCTCTATAATTTTTAGAGCTTAAATTAGAATACAAAAACGGCGCTCATTGAGCGCCGTTTTTATTTGTTCGAAAAACAAATGGACGTTACGGTTGAACTCGACGAAGCACAGCTTTTAGCGCTTCAAAATCGTTATCAAGATCTTCAGACAACAATTCCATCGCCGCGTGTTTTGCTAGCGGGCCAGGCAGTTCGATATCAGAACCTAGGATGTCATCAACCACTTCTTTGAATTTCGCTGGGTGTGCTGTACACAGGAACAAGCCAGTTTCGTTCTCTTGCAGTTGCTCTTCCAGTAGACGGTAAGCAATCGCACCATGTGGTTCACATAGGTAACCTTGTGCTTTTAGGTCGCGAACTGACTCAGCGCTCTGCTCGTCAGATACTTTACCTTTGCCTAGTGTATCTAAGCCCCAACCTTTCAGTTGGCAAAGCTCTTCGATACGAGGCCAGTTGTTTGGTTGGCTTACGTCCATCGCGTTCGATGTTGTCGCAACAGTCGGTTTTGGATCCCATTGACCTGTTTCTAGGTAACGAGGAACAGTGTCATTTTCGTTAGTTGCTGCGATAAAACGCTTAACAGGTAGACCTAGCGCTTTAGCCAATAGACCAGCCGTTAGGTTACCAAAGTTACCACTTGGTACAGAGATAACGAGGTTTTCACGTTGCTCTTTAGTCAGCTGAGAAGCCGCCTCAAAGTAGTAACAGATCTGAGCCATTAAACGGCTGATGTTAATCGAGTTTGCCGAATTAAGACCGATCTCTTTACGCAGTTCAGCGTCATCAAATGAGTCTTTAACTAGAGCCTGACACGCATCAAAGTCACCATCAATCGCCACAGTGTGGATGTTCTTGCCAAGCGTACAGAACAGCTTCTCTTGCAGTGGGCTGATCTTGCCTTTCGGGTAAAGAATCACAACATTGATGTTTTCCATGCCGTAGAAAGCATGCGCAACCGCCGCACCAGTATCACCTGATGTTGCCGTTAAGATAGTGATTTGACCACCATCAGAAACAGCTGCTAAAGATTGAGCCATAAAGCGGCCACCGAAATCTTTAAACGCCAGTGTTGGACCGTGGAAAAGCTCAAGCGCGTAAACGCCGTCTTTTACTTGGTTGATTGGTGCAGGGAATTGGAACGCTGCATCCACCATTTGGTCGATCTGTTCTTTTGGTAATTCATCACCAATCAATGCTGACAGAATCTTTGAGCTACGAGGGACAAAGTCCTCTGCTAGCAGCGCATCGATATCATCAAACTTTGGCAGTTCAGATGGGAAAAATAGACCTTGATTACGGCCTAAGCCTTGACGAACGGCTTGGCCAAAAGAGACTTGTTCATCATTTTCTTTGATGTTGTACAGTTTCATAACTCACTTCCTGTAACGATCGAACCCTGCTTATCTAGGCGACAAACGTGAACGAATCCTTCTTCATTTTGTACGTAATTTTGTTCTAACCAGCGTGCAACACGCTCGGCGACATCTTGTTCTTTGCAAATGCTAAATAGAGTTGGACCACTACCAGAAATACCAGTAGCCAGTGCCCCAGCTGACAGCGCGTATTTACGAGCATCAGCAAACCCTGGAAGCAGTTTCTCACGATATGGTTCAGCGATCACGTCTTTGATCATCTTCGCCGCCAGTTCAGATTGACCTGAATGACACGCGTGGATAAAGCCCGCTAAGTGACGACCATGAGCAATAATATCCTGACGACGATATTGAGATGGTAGGATCTCTCTCGCTTCAGCCGTTGAAACCTTAATACCCGGATAAGCCATTACCCAGTACCAGTCGTCAAAACACGGTACTTCTTGGCTGATGATGCCTAGCTCTTCAAGCATGAGCTGCACACCACCAAGGTAACATGGCGCAACGTTATCGTAGTGGATACCACCTGAAATCTTGCCTTCCATTTCACCCATCAGAGCAAGCAGTTCAGTTTCATTCAGGGGCTGACCGTGAAAACGGTTTAGCGCATCCAGTGCCGCGACGATTGAACATGCACTAGAACCCAAACCTGAACCGATAGGCATGTTCTTTTCTAGTGTCATTTCTAAAGGCTTTAGCGTAACGCCTTTTTTATCAAGCTCTCTCGAGAACACCACCCAGCAGTCGTAAACGATGTTTTCTTTTGCTTCAGTTGGCAGCTTAGAAACAAAGCTGCCTGCAGTTTTAAGTGAGAATGGTTCATCACCGGCTTTAACCATAACTCGGTCACCTAGCAGCGTGCCATCCACTGGAGACACAGCGGCCCCCAGCACATCAAACCCTACACTGACATTACCGATTGATGCAGGAGCATAAACGACAACATCCATATCACTTGAACTCATTCTTAAACTCCTAATTTCCAACCAAGAGTACGCATCACATCAGAGAATACGCCAGCAGCTGTTACTTCAGTACCCGCGCCGTAGCCACGCAGTACTAGAGGGATTGGTTGGTAGTAACGGCTGTAGAATGCTAATGCGTTCTCGCCATCTTTAATCTTGAACATTGGGTCGTCGCCATCAACAGCAGCGATACGAACCTTACACTTACCTTCAGCGATTTCACCCACATAACGAAGTACTTTACCTTCTTCTGCTGCGATAGCTGACTGCTCTTTGAAGTAAGCATCCGCTTCTGGTAGGCGAGCCATGAACTCTTCAACCGTACCTGAATCATCAAAACCCGGTGGCAGAGCTTGGTCTACTTCAACATCTTCAAGTTCAAGCGCCATGCCTGCTTCACGAGCAAGAATAAGCAACTTACGCGCCACATCCATACCAGATAGATCATCTCGAGGATCCGGTTCAGTGAAGCCGTTATCTTTTGCAATATTGGTTGCCTGGCTCAGTGTCATACCTTCATCAAGCTTGCCGAAGATGTAAGACAGTGAACCTGAAAGAATGCCGTTGAACTTCTCAAGTTCATCACCTGCAGAGATAAGGTTCTGTAGGTTTTCGATGACCGGTAGACCTGCACCTACTGTTGTCTCGTACATCAGCTTACGACGTGAGTTGCGTGCAACTTCACGAAGCTGATGGTAGTAAGCCATGCTTGCTGTGTTTGCTTTCTTGTTTGGTGTTACTACGTGGAAACCAGCCGCTAGGAAATCAGCGTACTGCGCCGCAATACCTTCGCTAGACGTACAATCAACCAATACTGGGTTGATGATGTGGTTACGTTGAACCAAAGCCGCTAAACGCGCTAGGCTGAACTCTTCAGTCGCACTCGACATACGGTCACGCCACTGCTCTAACGGTAGACCATCGCTGTCTAGCAACAAACCTTTACTGTTTGCTAAACCACATACGCGAATCACGATGCCTTTTTCAGCCAGTTTGCCTTGCTGACGTTGGATCTGGTCAACAAGCTCGCCACCAACACCGCCGACACCCACAACGAATACATCTAGGAAGTGCTTAGAGTTAAATAGGTTCTCGTGACACGCTTTGATTGCTTCAGAGATTTTGTCTTCAGGGATAACCGCTGAAATAGCGCGCTCTGAAGAACCTTGAGCAATAGCAACAATGTTGACGTTCACTTCAGCTAAAGAAGAGAAGAACTGAGATGCTACGCCACGTGAAGTGCGCATACCGTCACCCACCAGCGTTACAATCGCAACGTCATCCATGAACTCAACCGGCTCTAACAGGCCATCTTTAAGTTCAAGTTCAAACGCGTCTGACAACACTTGTTTCGCTTTCACCTTATCAGCCGATTCAATACAGAAGCTGATGCTGTACTCAGAAGAAGATTGAGTAATAAGGACAATAGAAACGCCAGCAGAAGACATCGCGCCGAATACACGACTCGCCATACCTACCATGCCCTTCATGCCTGGGCCTGATACGTTAACCATGGTTAGGTCACTTAGCGTCGTAATACCTTTGATTGCTAGGTTATCTTCGCCAGTGTCTTGGCCAATCAAAGTACCTGCGCCTTGTGGGTTGAAGCTGTTTTTGATCAGACAAGGAATGTGGAATTGCGCAATAGGAGCAATGGTTTTTGGGTGTAGAACCGAAGCACCAAAGTAAGAAAGCTCCATCGCCTCTTGGTAGCTAAGAGACTTGAGCAGACGAGCATCATCAACTAAGCGTGGGTCACAGTTGTAAACGCCATCGACATCAGTCCAGATTTCACAGCAATCAGCACGTAGACACGCCGCTAACACAGCCGCTGAGTAGTCAGAACCATTACGACCTAGTGTGACTAGCTCACCTTTTTCATTACCCGCAGTAAAGCCAGGCATGATGTTAACGTGACCTTTAGGAAGTGGAGATTGTTGGAAGTTCTGAGTAGAGACATCCACATCGACCATAGCTTCAAGGTGATCGCCTTTAGCGTATAGGTATTGGACAGGGTCAATCAGGCTTGCTGGTTGGCCTTTCGCTTCCAGTACCGCTTTCATTAACTGGATAGAGATTCGCTCACCTTTACTGATGATGCGAGCATTAACGTGGTTCGGGCACATACCAAGTAGGTTGATGCCATTCACGAACTGCTTTAGCTGAGCAAGAGAGGTATCCACCTGCTCTTGAAACGCGGCACCATCGATAGAAGGCACGACCGCTTTGATCTCTGCAAACAGTGTGTTAAATGAAGATTCGATCTCTGTAATCTGTGCGTCAGCTTCACCATTTTTCAGTGCAGCTTCAATAACAGCGACCAACTTATTGGTTGTTTTTCCTGGAGCCGATAGTACAACGGCTAGCTCTTCTTGCTGGGCATTATTAGCGATGATATCAGCCGCTCGTAAAAAACGATCTGCATCAGCTAATGATGAACCTCCAAACTTTAAAACGCGCATCCCTTTCTCCATAAGTCATAAAAATGGTACAAAAAAAGGCCTGTATCTTGTTGGATACAGGCCTTTTTTTTAAAATCCGTTACTTAGCAGCCTGCCCCAACAATGTTAATGTCGGTAATAATAATGGTTGTGGTCATTACTAGGTGGCTTACGTGCTGCATATCAAATTCTCTGCTTGTGCTTTACTCTACGTGTATCAATTTTTACCACTGGACGTCAATGAAAAGTTGCGTTTTTTTTACATTCGCACCGTTTTTCAGAGCAAACCGTCATTTAAGGGATAAAACACCCTGTATAAACCTTCACTTAAGATACTGGATTTACTCATTGAACAGGCAATAGTGATCAGTTGCATATATAGTCATAACAAAATGCTATATCGATTGTGCAGCGAACGTACAAGTTCTGTGCTTTAATTGAACGATAACGTTCGAAGAACAATAATAATGACATCAGGAGTGGGAAATGAAGAGATTACTTATTCTTTTGGCTTTTGCTATGCCTGTTGTTTGTTCAGCGAATAGCTTGCCTCTACTACCCAGCCAGATCGATAGTTCTTCTCATAAATTCTTTATCTCCACACAAAACGCGTCGAGTGAAAGCTTCGATACTTGGAAGATAGACAGTGGCTACTCTTATAGCTTGTTTTCAGATGTGGATCTTTACGTCGGTACACGTATCAATAGTGCGGCACTGAAACAGGAAAGTGGATTCTTGAGTGGTGTCAGTTATCAGTTCTCAGAAAGAGTCTCTTTTAACAGTTCTCTACACACCTATAAAGACGAGACCGAAGACAATGAGAAATCGGTAGCCGCAGAGGTTTCCAGCCGAGTGCAACTAACAGATAACCTAGATTTGCATGCCACCCTTGATTATGAAGAGTGGCAGCAAGGTGTTGAAGTGGGACTAGGGTTTCGCTTTTAGTCTCTTTAGCTTGTTCTTTATTAACAGATTAGTGCGGATTGAGATCCAAACTTTTAGTACATCACAAACCATTCCCCGTTTAGTACATCACAAACCATTCCCCGTTCTAATCTATCAACGGCATTCAATTTGAGTCAGTTACGATTCAATTAACAGCTCAGATGAAATTAACACGCCATTCCAATCGGCATAAATATAGTCACCAGGCTGAATCAGTTGATTATGTATAGAGAGTGTCACATTCACTTGGCCGACACCGCGTTTCTCTGTTTTGAATGGCGATGCACCTAACGCCTGAACGCCAAGGTCCATTTGCGACATCATGCCTACATCACGCACCGCACCGTTTACAATCACGCCTTCCCAACCGTTTTCTATCGCGAGAATAGCGAGTTGATCGCCAAGCAGCGCCTTCTGGCATGAGCCATTTCCGTCAACGACAAGCACTTTGCCACAGCCGTCGGTCTCTAAAACCTCGCGAACCTTGGAATTATCGTGATAACAACGAACTGTTACAATTTTTCCAAAGAACGCACCACGTTGGCCGAAGTTCTGCAATGGCATGTTCAGTAGGGTGACTTCGCTTTCAAACTCATCACACAAGTCGGGTGTTATATCGTGCATATATCCTCCGTGAGTAAGGCGTTACCGGTTATGTCAGGCTAGCCTCTATGCTTTTATATGTTATTAAAATTAATCCTTTGTTTTCATTGTTCTATGCTCAATTTATTACTCAATAAAAGTTGATTGAGCATATTTATCTACTAGACTCTTAAGACAGCTTTCAGCTTCCTTGGTTCATAATCCGGTCTGTAGCAGGCAAGATGTGCGAAGCATCTCGAATAATCATTCTTGTTTTGGTGCTAAATAGTCACCATAACATTGGTTAAGTTGTAGCCATACTATTAAAGTTTGTTGCGATACGGCAATTGATGTAAATCAACAAAGTGAATGGAATTAACATTCTCGCGTTGTTAGCATGCTGTTAACATTATAGAATCCACTCCAATCACTAAAAGAATGATTGAAAGGCGTACTGGATCTACGTTATTGGGCAATACTTCAAGGAAGGCAGATAGCTGGAAGTAAGTGTTTTTTTGAAAACTTTAAGTTATCATCAAAAATACATTACCTGTATGTTATGTTTTTGCCTAGAATTTATTCTATTAGCACAGTTTCGTCACAAATTTAGGTACCGCCAAATGCAAACCCCGCAGATTCTTATCGTTGAAGATGAGCAAGTAACTCGTAACACTCTAAAGAGTATTTTTGAAGCAGAGGGATATGCTGTTTTTGAGGCTAGCGACGGTGAAGAGATGCACCAAGTGCTATCTGACAACCAAGTTAACCTTGTAATTATGGACATCAACCTTCCAGGTAAGAATGGCCTACTACTTGCGCGTGAACTACGTGAGCAAGCAAACGTAGCGCTTATGTTCTTAACTGGTCGTGATAATGAAGTTGATAAGATCCTTGGCCTAGAGATCGGCGCTGATGACTACATCACTAAGCCTTTCAACCCTCGTGAACTGACTATCCGTGCACGCAACCTTCTGAACCGTTCAATGAGCACAAGCTCTGTTCAAGAAGAGAAGCGTAGCGTTGAGAAGTATGAGTTCAACGGTTGGGTACTAGATATCAACAGTCGTTCTCTGGTTAGCCCAGATGGCGAAGGCTACAAGCTACCTCGTTCAGAGTTCCGTGCTCTACTTCACTTCTGTGAGAACCCAGGTAAGATCCAAACACGTGCTGACCTTCTTAAGAAGATGACTGGCCGTGAGCTTAAGCCACACGATCGTACTGTAGACGTAACAATCCGTCGTATTCGTAAGCACTTTGAATCTGTTTCTGGTACGCCAGAAATCATCGCAACGATTCACGGTGAAGGCTACCGCTTTTGTGGTGACCTAGAAGACTAATTCGATTCGCGCCTCTTACCATTTAGCACTACTCACCAGTAAGTGTTTTGAACACTAGAAGCGTCATCAATAGTTATTAAAAAGGGAGAATGCCAACGCATTCTCCCTTTTTTATTGTTCTTAATTGGATAAGATTTTAGTAAACCGTATCCACCTTAACGTCTTTCTCTACTAACCACTTCACGGTTTCGCCATCTTTAAGTTCCACCGCCACATCAACAGGCTTGTCACTGTCGATTTCTAGCTGCCATACAAACGCGACTTCCCATTGAGTTTCACTGTGTGTTCTTAAATCAAGATCGTCAGCCGTTACCAACAAGGTGTCTGCACCCTGTTTAACCGTAACACTTTCAACCGCAAGCGTTGCTGGCAGTTGTGAGTCTGACTCTAGGTAGATAGCACCATGTAGGGTCTTATCTTGAGTCTCGCCAATCGTTGGCATCTTGTTGTGCCAAAGGTTGCTTTTCATGGTAACTGTTGCTGCAGATACTTCGACTTGATTATCTTGCTGCCATTCTACTTGTGGCGCAGAACAACCCGCTAATGCCACTACACATGCGGCGAATGCTAATTTTTTCATTATTCTTCTACCTTTGATTTAACCAACTCTTTAAAACTTCAATGTCATTCTGGTATTCGTTATTTATCTCATCAACCCAATCTGAAATGTTCTCCCACCACGCAGGCAAATCTGGAGATTGAGCTTTCTGGGCAACTTGTTGGATGCGTTTCAGACCAATAGAACCTGCAGCACCTTTAATCTTATGTGCCTCAGAAACGATACTGGCTTTATCTTTCGCGACCATGTTGGAGTTCAATATTTCCATATACTCCGGCATCATATCTTCGAACATCGCGATGTTATCCAAAACCGGTTTCGGTCCAACAATATCAACATAAGACTCTAGCATATCAATATCAAGCAAAGTGGTATCAATTTCTGAAAGAAAAGGCTTACTCGCGTCGACTTTATCAATGCTCTCAACCTTATCGGTGCCCGCTACCTTCTCAATTACCTCTGGTGCATCTTCGATAAGTTCACTGATGACATCTTGGATAGCTCGAACCGACAAAGGTTTACTGATCGCTTCGTCCATGCCTTTCTGGAAGTACTCTTGCTTGTTGTTTAATACGTTCGCAGTTAACGCCACCAAAGGCGGTAGCTGGCTGTATTTCTCGCGGTAGTATTGAGCAATATCGAAACCCGTCATATCTGGCAGTTGGATATCCAACAACACCAAATCATAGTCTTCAGGATTGAAAGCAATTTGCGCCTCTTTACCCGTCATCACGACTGTCACTTCATGGCCAAGGCTTTCAAGTAGAGAGCGAGCCACTGTGATATTGAGTTCAATGTCTTCGACCATAAAGATCTTAAGATTCGACTGTTTTCTTGGCGTTTTGATCAGAGCCTGAGTATCGTGATTCACTGGAACTCGAATCGAAACCATAAAGGTACTGCCAAAGCCCTCTTCACTGATGACTTCAATGTGGCCATCCATCATATTAATTAGCTGTTGAGAGACAGCGAGACCAATACCCGTGCCGACAGCGTGCAAGTTGTCCGTGCCCGATTTCACCTGATAGTACATCGCGAAGATCTTCTCGATTTCACTTTCAGGGATACCAATACCAGTATCTTCCACTTCCATCGTAATGTTGGCAAAGTCACCATCAATGTCGGCGCTGACTGTCATCACCACTCCACCATCTTTGGTGAACTTCATCGCGTTACTAACAAGGTTCCACAGTACCTGTCTAAGACGAGTACCATCCACCTCAACAGCAGCTGGAAGATCAGACAATCTTTCTAGATCGAACCTTAACCCTTTCTGCTCAGCCATCAACGCAGAGATACTTTCGATCTCGACAACGAAATCTTCAAAGTTAATAGGCGTAGGGAAGAGTTCAAGCTTACGGCGGTCGAACTTATCCATATCAATAATATCGTTGAAGATATTACCCAGTGTCACCGCGCTCACCTTGATGGTTTGCATCTGCTTGCGCTGTTCGGTGGTCAGTTGGCTATCAAGCAGCATGCGGCTCAAGCCAATGATGCCGTTGAGCGGCGTTCTTAACTCGTGGCTAATAGTTGAGATAAAGGTGGTCTTATCGCGGCTGGCTTTTTCTAACGACTCTTGATGCTCTTTACGTTCAGTAATATCGCGGCCAAAACCAACCAAGCCCAAGTGACGACCATCTTTGCTGTAGAAAGGCACTTTACGCAGTTCGAAGTAACTCTTGCGGCCATCTGGGTATTCAAGCCATTGGTCATAAGTCAGTGCTTGGTTGTCAGCAAATACTTTCTTATCGGTTTCAACAACTTGCTGAGCGACCTCTTTACTGTAAACATCCCAAGGAGTTAAACCAACTAGCTCTTTTTCTGTTTTACCAGTGAGCTCTTCAACCGCACGGTTACAACCAGAGAACACACCATCTTCATTACGGTAGTAAATAAGGTCAGGCGAGGCATCGATAAACGAGCGTAACAGTGCAGTACGTTCTGCGAGTTCAAGCTGAGTACGCTCGCGCTGGAACACCTCGTTTTCGAGATCTTGCATTGCTTCTGCGCGCGCTTCTTCCGCTTTTTCACGCTCTTCAATTTCTTGATTAAGCTTCTCGATATTGAGCTGCATTTTATTGTTGAGTTCTTGGTCTCGCTCACGCATGTCGCCAAGTTTAGAGACCAATTTCGCTAACCTTTGACGTGATTCTTCCAACTGGTCCACGACCACTGACAGAAAATAAACCGCCCAAGGCGTGATCACTAAACCGAAGAAAACTGAACGGACAATGTCGATGTCATCAACATTGCCTTTGAGTGCAAGGGTGATACCGACTTGCACAACAACAGCGAGGGCAACAAGCGCTAGGGCGAGTAAGATAGAAAAGCGGACAATCCCCAGTTTTACGAGTAGATCCACGTAATACTGGGCAAGATTTTTCATGGGTTTCATTTAGCGCTCCATGCGATAAGACTAGCAACATTCTACCCTGTTTGAAGATGGGAGGTAAGCTAGCTACATCACACGCAGCAAGTGTTCAGCGGTAATTTCGAAGGTTAATTAACCAATACAAATACTAACTAAGCAAAAATAGCCGGGGATAATCAAATTGCCAATTTTATAGCGTTAGCGAATTGAGTATGGATGCACCATTGAACGGTTGCGACCGTCTGATTTCGCTTGATACAACGCACTATCAGCCAAGGCAACAGCCGATTCCATTTCATCATCAGGTGTAGGAATGTAAGAGATAATACCAATACTCACCGTGATGAATTCAGAGACTGTCGACTTCTCATGCGCAAGTTCCAATTTTAGGACTTCATCATGAATACGCTGCGCCACCAGCTGAGCACCTTCGGTCGTTGTATTTGGCAGAATAAAGCCGAACTCTTCACCACCATAACGAGCCACACAATCAGATGAACGATTCAACACCTGCTTAAATGCCTGAGAAACCTGAATCAAAGCATCATCGCCTTGTTGGTGTCCGTAAAAGTCGTTGTAGCCTTTAAAGAAGTCGATATCACATAGCATGATCGTCAGTGGCAGCTTCTCACGCACATGATAATGCCACAGTGTAGAGAGCTGTTCATCGAAACGACGTCGGTTAGACACTTTAGTCAGGCTATCCATAAAGCTGAGGCGTTCAAGTTCAAGGTTGGCTTCTTCAAGCTTTTGTTCTGCTAGATAACGCTCTGTAATATCACGCGCCATGATCAACACACCATTAGTGCTCGATGCTGGATCTCTA
Organism: Vibrio sp. 10N.222.55.A1; assembly: GCF_041473835.1. Lineage (NCBI taxonomy): Bacteria > Pseudomonadati > Pseudomonadota > Gammaproteobacteria > Vibrionales > Vibrionaceae > Vibrio > Vibrio sp. 10N.222.55.A1. The sequence continues at coordinate 80,758 of NZ_JBFRSX010000046.1, forward strand.
AACGGTGATTTGACTACATCATACCAAGTAAATGTTCCATCACTTGAGACCACTTTGTCGATATAACGCAGTGATTTACTTTGATGAAGCACTTGATGATCGGTTTCTGATATTCGCGTATAGATGCTATGTGGCACCACATCTTGTAAACGTTTACCGATCAAGTCACTGACTTCAGAGATACCCAGCGCAGCCACAAATGGTTTATTACACGCTTGATAAACCATGTTTTCATTAAAGATACCAATCGAGTCTGGGCTGGCCTCCAGGAGGTTTTGCAAGATGGTGTCACGCTGCGCAAGTGCCACTTCGGTATCTTTTCGCTTCTCCATCTCGCCACGCAGTTTCTGCTGCATGTCATGCCAATCGGTCACATCATGACTAATAGAGAGCGTGCCGATGGTTTCTCCATCTTGGGAAAGCAGCACACTTTGGTAGGTTTCAAGCAAGCAGCTTTTTCCATCTTGATCTGTAGTCCAAGAGCGTTCACTTACACGACCTTTTAATACTCCACCAGAAACACTCAGGGTGCCCTCTTCAGCACGACCATGCCAAAACTTTTTAAACGAGCGATTACTCGTCACTAACTGACCTTTCTGATCTTTCACGTAGATCAGCTCAGACAAAGAATCCAAAGCGGTACGAGCAACATTCAGTTCTCGAACTTCTTGGGACAGTTCTTCGTTAGTGTTTTTATAAGGTGAGGCGTGAATCATCCAAGCCTGCTTATTTCTAAAATGGATCTTACGACCGATCAAGTTGATCTTGAACGACTCAAATTCAGAAAGCGCCCACAGGGAGACCTGCTCGAAGGCTCGAGAGTTGATGTGGTTGGTTAAGTAGTGACGAAAGCTGTTCTCGCTTTCCACAGTAGGAAAGCGAAAATTAACACCGATTTGGCGGATACCAAGCAACTGCATGGCTTGGCGATTGGCATAGAGTATTTCGCCACTTCGAACATCAACAAAGTAGAGTGGCGACGGGGTAGCAAGTAGAAGCGTTTCGATATGCGACTGATAACGAGAATAGAGATGCCAGCAGATGAGAGCAATCAGCAATACAACAACGATATAAATACCGTAGCCATACGCCCTGTCCCACAACCAAGTCATTACCAGTTCCATTTACTCTCAATCTATACCATAAAATCTATTAGGGAAATGTTACCACTATTTATTGGTTTTATCTGCTGTTACCTACAGTCACCCATTTCTATTAATTGGCCGCGTTTAAAACAGGCAACGTGTACTCGAATGCAGAGCCCGTTTTGATGCCTTGAGCACCGGTTTTATCCAACGAACGACCTATTTCAGTCATCGCTAACCAGCGGTTCTCACACCATAAAGGAGAAAGTAAGGTTGGGCGTCTCGCCGCTGAAGAAACACGGTGATAAACCACGTCCGCAGGAGTGCGTTGAATGATCTCACTCGCGATATCGATGTACTCTTCGAGGCTTGGGGCTTCTAGCTTTCCTGCCTTCCACGCCTTAGCCATGGTACTGCCCTCTACTATATGAAGGCCGTGCAGCTTAATACCATCGGTGCCAACGGCTAATACCTTGTCTAAGGTTTCAAGGTTATCCGCTTTGGTTTCTTTTGGTAGGCCAACAATCAGATGAGTACACACCTTGATACCTAAAGCGCGTGCGCGTTGGGTGATCGTTTCATACACTGCAAAATCGTGGCCGCGGTTAATTCGCTTGAGGGTTTTATCATTGGCGGTTTGCAGGCCAAGCTCGAGCCAAATCTCATAGCCTTGTTTAACGTAGCCCGCTAACAGATCCAACACCGCATCAGGCACACAGTCTGGTCGCGTACCAACACAAAGGCCGACGATCTCTGCACCGGGTGCTTTTAGCGCCTCTTCATACATATTCTTGAGCACTTGCACCTCAGCATAAGTGCTGGTGTACGCCTGAAAGTAAGCCAGGTACTTCTTGGCACGAGCAATCTCACCCGCACGATCTTTTAGCTGGTCAGCAATACTTTGAATTTGAGTTTGTTCATCGGCAAAGGAAGCCACGTTACAAAACGTGCAACCTCCACGGCCAATTGTCCCGTCTCGGTTTGGGCAGCTGAAACCACCATGAAGCGTCAGCTTGTGAACCTTCTCGCCATAACGGCGTTGAAGGTCTTGGCCGATAGTATTGACCAACTCGTGTAATTGCATATTTTCAAAGCACTCAAGTAAATAAGAATGAATATCAGTCTTTTTTGAAAAAAAATTACATCCCTGCAAAATTCGACCAATTAGTTTACTCAAGGCTTTTTGCGAGCAACCTAACAAATATCAATAAACATGCAAAAAATCGGCTCTATTTGCCTAATGTTGCACATTTGTTAGGCATTAAATTCAAAATAAAACGAAAAAAATGGTCTACATGGGTCAACTTTCATTGCAATTCGCCTAGACAAAATTGTAGGATACTTACACATATTGGCTATTTTTGAGTATTTACTTACAACGAAAACTTGCTAATAAGTCGGTGATATCTAACTCCCACCTATATAAACCACTAGTTTGTGGTTAAAAATAAACAGGTATCACTAAGGATTGTTTTTCTCGCAATACTTTTCCTGCGAGATACGGAAAGGATTCAAACCGCCAGCATAGGCAGGTTTAGACCCATAAATATAAAAGGACAAGGCTGACTTTATACAAATAAGTTGCGCCTAGATTTAACTGGAAGGATGTATCTATGGTAGATCAAGAGCAGAACTCACAGGGTCTGTATACTCCTGAATTGGAGCATGACGCTTGTGGTATCGGTTTTGTTGCGCATCTAAAGAATCGCAAATCTCATGATGTAGTAACTCAAGCACTCGATATGCTTGCACGTATGGAACACCGTGGCGGTCAAGGCTGCGATCCGTGTTCTGGTGATGGTGCAGGTATCCTGCTACAGAAGCCGCACGAATTCTTACTAGAAGAAGCCGTAAAGCTTGGAATTAAGCTGCCATCTTTTGAAAAATATGGTGTTGGTGTTGTACTTTTCCCTAAAGATGAACACAAACGTGCACAGTGTCGTGACATTCTAGAACGCAATGCACAACGCCTTGAGTTAGAAGTTATCGGTTACCGTGAACTTCCAACGGACAATTCAATGATTGGTGCTGACCCACTAAGCACTGAACCTCAATTTGAACACGTATTTATTTCTGGCGGCCCAGGTATCACACCAGAAGAGCTTGAGCGTAAACTGTATGTTCTACGTAACTACACGGTTCGTGTATGCCTAGAAAGCGTTTCAAATATCGGTGATGACTTCTACATCAACTCAATGTCTTACAAGACATTGGTGTACAAAGGTCAGCTAACAACTGAACAAGTTCCTCAGTACTTCCTAGATCTGCAAAACCCAACCATGGTGACAGCTCTAGCACTAGTACACTCTCGCTTCTCTACCAATACATTCCCACGTTGGCGTCTAGCTCAGCCTTTCCGTTACATCGCGCACAATGGCGAAATCAATACGGTTCGCGGCAACCTGAACTGGATGAAAGCACGTGAAGCAATCCTAGAATCGGATCTGTTTACACAAGCTGAAATCGACATGCTGCTTCCTATCTGTCAGGAAGGTAGTTCGGATTCATCAAACTTCGATATGGCACTTGAGCTACTTGTTCTTTCAGGTCGTACTCTGCCACACGCGTTGATGATGATGATCCCGGAAGCATGGCAAGAAAACAAAAACATGGATCCAACTCGTCGTGCGTTCTACCAGTACCACGCGAACGTAATGGAACCATGGGATGGCCCAGCATCAGTATGTTTCACCGATGGTGTTCAAGTAGGTGCAACACTTGACCGTAATGGTCTGCGTCCTTCTCGCTACACAGTAACTAAAGACGACTTCCTAGTAATGGCGTCTGAGTCTGGTGTTGTTGAGATTGCACCTGAAAACGTTGAGTACCGTGGTCGTCTACAACCAGGTCGTATCTTCGTTGCTGACCTTGAGCAAGGCCGCATCATTTCTGATGAAGAAGTGAAAGACAGCATTGCTAAAGCACAACCTTACGAAAAGTGGGTTGAAGAGAACCTTCTGAGCCTGAAAAAGCTACCGGATGCGAGCAACGAATTTAGCCAACCTTCTCCAGAGAAACTACTACACAAACAACAATCGTTTGGCGTGAGTTCTGAAGAAGTAAACGAAATCATTCTACCTCTTGCGAAAACAGGCTACGAGCCACTTTCTGCAATGGGTGCTGACTGGCCGCTAGCGATTCTTTCTCACCAATCGCAGCACCTTTCAAACTACTTCAAACAGTTGTTTGCACAAGTAACTAACCCGCCGATCGACCCGATTCGTGAGCGCATGGTTATGTCTCTGAACACTTACCTAGGTAAAGACCAGAACTTACTTGCTGAAACACCTGAGCACTGTCAAAAAGTAGAACTTGAGTCTCCAGTACTGTCTAACTCTGAGTTAGAAAAACTGCGTGCAATCGATAACGAGCACCTTCAGGCGAAGACGCTGGATATCGTATTCCAAGCAAATGGCGACCAAGGTAAGTTAGAGCGCGCACTTAAGCGTATCTGCCAATACGCAGAAGACGCAGTGATTGATGGCTACTCTATCATCCTACTGACAGACCGTGCGGTTAACTCTAACCATGCCGCTATTCCAGCAATGCTGGCGGTTGGCGCGGTTCACCACCACCTAATCCGTAAAGGTCTACGTGCTAAGTGTGACATCGTTGTTGAAACGGGCGACGCTCGTGAGACACACCACTTTGCAACGCTTATCGGTTATGGTGCAAACGCAGTTAACCCATACCTAGTTATTGAAACGATTGTTGAACTGCAACGTACTAAGAAGCTAGATCCAAACGTACACCCACGTGAGTTATTCGATAACTACCGTAAAGGTGTTAACGGCGGTCTACTTAAGATCTTCTCTAAGATGGGGATCTCTACGCTGCAGTCTTACCACGGTGCACAAATCTTTGAAGCACTTGGTGTTAGCAAATCAGTGGTTGAAAAATACTTCACAGGTACTGTTTCTCGTATCCAAGGTCTAACGATCGACGATATCGCGCGAGAAGTATTGGTTCGTCACCGTGTTGGTTACCCAGCTCGTGAAATTCCAGCTCAGATCCTTGATGTTGGTGGTGTTTACCAGTGGAAACAACGTGGTGAGAAACACTTATTCAACCCAGAAACGATTTCTCTACTTCAAGAATCGACGCGTAACAAAGATTACGGTCAGTTCAAGAAGTACGCAAAAGCAGTTGATGACCAAGGCGACAACGCAGCAACGCTACGTAGCCAACTGGACTTCATCAAGAACCCTGCAGGCTCTATTCCTCTAGCAGAAGTAGAACCAATCGAGAACATTCTTAAGCGTTTCGCAACCGGCGCAATGAGCTTTGGTTCAATCTCGCATGAGGCTCACTCAACACTGGCTGTTGCGATGAACCGCATTGGCGCGAAATCAAACTCAGGTGAAGGTGGTGAAGATCCAGCACGTTTCGAACGTAAAGAAAACGGCGACTGGGAACGTTCAGCAATCAAACAGGTGGCTTCTGGTCGCTTTGGTGTAACGTCTTACTACCTATCTAACGCTGATGAGCTACAAATCAAGATGGCTCAAGGTGCGAAACCGGGCGAAGGTGGTCAACTACCTGGTGATAAGGTTGATGACTGGATCGGCGCAACGCGTCACTCGACTCCGGGCGTAGGTCTTATCTCGCCACCGCCACACCACGATATCTACTCAATCGAAGATTTGGCTCAGCTGATCTACGATCTGAAAAACGCGAACCGTAACGGTCGTGTCAACGTGAAGCTAGTATCAGAAGCTGGCGTAGGTACGATTGCATCGGGTGTAGCGAAAGCGAAAGCTGACGTGGTACTTATCGCAGGTTTTGATGGTGGTACGGGTGCATCTCCGATGTCTTCTATCCGTCACACAGGTCTGCCTTGGGAACTAGGTCTAGCAGAAACGCACCAAACACTACTGAAAAACGGCCTACGTAACCGTATCGTTGTTCAGTCTGATGGTCAGATGAAAACACCACGTGACCTTGCAGTAGCAACGTTACTTGGCGCGGAAGAATGGGGCGTAGCAACAGCAGCATTGGTTGTTGAAGGCTGTATCATGATGCGTAAGTGTCACAAGAATACCTGTCCTGTTGGTATCGCAACACAAAACAAAACTCTGCGTGAGCGTTTCGACGGCCGCGTAGAAGACGTAGTGACTTTCTTCCAATACATGGCTGAAGGTCTGCGTGAAGTAATGGCTGAACTTGGCTTCCGCTCTATCGATGAGATGGTAGGTCAATCGCACAAACTTAAAGTTCGTGACGACATCGGCCACTGGAAGTACAAGAACCTAGATCTAACACCTGTACTGCACATTGAGCAGGCTCGTGAAGAAGATGGTATCTACAACCAGACACAACAAAACCACAACCTAGAAGACGTTCTAGACCGCAAGTTGATTCAAGCGGCAATTCCAGCGCTTGAGAAAGGTGAAACCGTGAATGCGACCTTCCCTATCATCAACACAGACCGCTCTGCGGGTACCATGCTGTCGAACGAAATCTCGAAGGTTTACAAAGACCAAGGTTTACCACAGCCAATGAACGTTAAGTTCCACGGTAGTGCTGGCCAATCTTTCGGTGCGTTCCTTGCGAAAGGCGTTAAGTTCGAAGTAGAAGGCGACGCGAACGATTACTGGGGTAAAGGTCTGTCTGGCGGTACTTTGGTACTGTACCCAGATGCGAAGTCTTCTATCGTTGCTGAAGATAACATCGTGGTTGGTAACGTATGTTTCTACGGTGCAACCTCAGGTGAATCTTTCATTCGCGGTATGGCTGGTGAACGTTTCTGTGTTCGTAACTCAGGTGCGAAGGTTGTTGTTGAGGGCGTTGGTGACCACGGTTGTGAATACATGACTGGCGGTGTTGCCGTTATCCTTGGCTCAACAGGTCGTAACTTTGCTGCGGGTATGAGTGGCGGTGTCGCTTATGTTTGGGACAAAGCTGGTGACTTCGAAACCAAGCTTAACCCAGAACTTGTAGACCTAGATCCAATTGAACAAGAAGATAAAGATCTTCTACTAGATATGCTAACCAAGCACGTTGAATTCACAGGAAGTGAAGTTGCTCAGTCTTTCCTAGACAACTTTGAAGCAAGTATTGCATCACTGATTAAAGTTATGCCACGCGACTACAAAGCAGTTCTTGAGAAGCGTAAAGCTGAAGCACAACAGGCACAAACGGAAGAAGTGGAGGCAGTATAATGGGTAAGCCTACTGGATTTTTAGAACACGGTCGCGAGCTTCCAAAGAAGCTCGACCCATCGGTTCGTATCGAAGACAACAAAGAGTTCGTACTTAACGAAGAGTTTGGTGAAAAGATCAATACTCAAGCCTCTCGTTGTATGGACTGTGGCGTACCTTTCTGTCACAACGGCTGTCCGATTGGTAACATCATCCCAGAATTCAATGATGCGGTTTACCGTGACAGCTGGGAAGAGGCTTGGAATATCCTAAGCTCTACCAACAACTTCCCTGAGTTTACCGGTCGTGTTTGTCCTGCTCCTTGTGAAAGTGCCTGTGTTCTTGGTATCAACCAAGACCCAATCACTATCTGTAATATCGAGAAAACGATTGTCGAAACTGCGTACCGTGAAGGGTACGCAAAACCTAAAACACCACGCTCTCGCACAGGTAAAACTGTCGCAGTTATCGGTTCAGGTCCTGCTGGCCTAGCCGCAGCTGAGCAGCTAAACAGCGCTGGTCACTCGGTAACGGTATTTGAACGTGACGAGAAAGTCGGTGGTCTACTTCGCTTCGGTATCCCAGATTTCAAACTGGGTATGGACGTGATTGATCGTAAGATCAACTTAATGGCTGAAGCTGGCGTTGAGTTTAAAGTTAACCAACACATCGGTGTTGATGTTAATGCTCAACAGTTACGCCAAGAGTTTGATGTGGTATTGCTAACGGGTGGTTCTACGGTTCCACGCGACTTGCCAATCCCTGGTCGTGAGTTGAAAGGCGTTCACTTTGCCATGGAATTCCTTGGTCAAAACAACCGCCGTGCTAACAACCTAGATCTTAAAACAGAAGAGATTCACGCTAAAGATAAGCACGTTGTGGTTATCGGTGGTGGTGATACTGGTTCTGACTGTGTGGGCACATCAAACCGTCATAAGGCAGCGAGCATTACTCAGGTTGAGATCATGCCGATCCCACCAGAGAAGCGCCCTGCAAACATGCCTTGGCCTCAATACCCAATGATCATGAAAACCACCACTTCTCACGAAGAAGGTTGTGAACGTCACTGGAACATCTTAACCAAAGAGTTCATCGGTAACGAGCAAGGTCAAGTGACGGGTCTACGTATTGCTGACATCGTTTGGCAAGATGCGAAACCAGGTGAGCGTCCAGGCTTTGATGAAGTCGCGAACTCTGAACGTGTTATTCCTTGTGACATGGCATTCCTAGCAATGGGCTTCTTACACCCGGAGCCAACCGGCGTGCTTGCTCAACTAGACATTAAACTGGACGAGCGCGGTAACGTCGCTTCTGAAGGTTTTGCAACGAACCAGAAAGGCGTTTTCGCTGCTGGTGATATGCGTACTGGTCAATCTCTAGTTGTACGTTGTATTAATGAAGGTCGTGAATGTGCAATTGCCATTGATGACTTCTTAATGGGTAACTCAAACTTAGAAGCGAAAGCTGATTCACTCATGCTTTCCGCATAATATTTCTCGGGCTAACGTCAATTACGTTAGCCTAGAGGAAAAGCAATACCCTTCCTAACTTTTATATTTGGCTAGCACTCGATGCTAGCCTTTTTTCTATCTGGCATTTGTCGTTTTCAAAATCATCCTGTTGTATATGTTAAATCTCGTTAACATTCAACTTATATATCTCATTGATATCCATCGACTATTTTAGATTATTAAGTGGCTAATCGCGTTTATGCATGATAATTAACCATGAACTTGACCTTAAACACAATTAGCTATACGTTGTAAAGCTGATGAAAATAAAATCAATCGGTTTTGTTAACACAACCAATAACGTTTTAACTGGCTAAAGCAAACTATCAGTTTATAAAAAACAACAAGTATATGAATAGTTAGTCATTTACTGTCTGGATGACAGAGAAGCAAAAGGGAGAATTGCAATGGCTCTATATGATCCTAGTCTTGAAAAAGACAACTGTGGATTTGGTTTAATAGCGCAAATGGAAGGCCAACCTAGTCATAAGTTGGTAAGAACTGCTATTTCAGCCCTCGATCGCATGACACACCGTGGTGGTATCGCTGCGGATGGTAAAACCGGGGATGGCTGTGGCTTATTACTACAGAAGCCTGACTCTTATCTCAGAATTATTGCTGAAGAGAATAACTTCAAGCTCGGCAAGCAATACGCTGTCGGCATGATTTTCTTCAGCCAAGATCCAATCAAAGCGCAATCCGCGCAAGACATCGTCAATAAAGAGCTCGCTCAAGAGACCTTAACGGTTGCAGGTTGGCGCGTAGTACCGACCAACACCGACGTATTAGGTCCGATTGCCAAAGATTCAGTTCCCAATATTCAGCAAGTGTTTATCTCGGCCCCCGCGGGTTGGCGTGAACGCGATATTGAACGACGCCTTTATATCGCTCGTCGCAGAATTGAAAAACAGATCACCGAAGACAAAGGTTTCTATATTTGTAGCCTTTCAACACAAGTCATGGTTTACAAAGGCTTGTGTATGCCGGCTGATCTTCCGCGATTTTACCTCGATCTTGCTGACTTACGTATGGAATCGGCGATATGTCTGTTCCACCAGCGTTTCTCAACCAATACTCAGCCACGTTGGCCACTGGCTCAACCATTCCGCTATTTAGCGCACAATGGTGAGATCAATACCATTGAAGGTAACCGACAATGGGCTAAGGCTCGTGCCTATAAATTCTCTTCGCCGTTGCTGCCAGATTTACAAACCGCCGCACCCTTTGTGAATGAGACAGGCTCAGATTCATCAAGCCTAGATAACATGCTCGACCTGTTCCTTGCCGGTGGTATGGATGTGTTCCGAGCGATGCGCATGCTTGTGCCGCCCGCTTGGCAAAACCACCCAGATATGGACCCAGATCTACGTGCATTCTACGACTTCAACTCCAAGCACATGGAACCGTGGGATGGCCCTGCAGGTATCGTACTTTCTGATGGTCGTTACGCTGCGTGTAACCTCGATAGAAATGGCCTGCGTCCTGCGCGTTATGTCATCACCAAAGACAACCTGATCACCTTGGCATCTGAGGTCGGTATCTGGAACTACGCGCCAGATGAAGTGGCAGAGAAAGGGCGTGTCGGCCCAGGTGAATTGCTCGTCATAGATACTCGCCGCGGCAAGCTATGGCAATCTAATGAGATCGACAATGACCTCAAAGGCCGCCACCCATATAAAGAGTGGATGGAAAAGAACGTTCACAAGTTAACGCCATTTTCTGCGCTGCAAGATGACCAAGTGGGTAAGCGTAGCTTTGACGATGATACGCTCAAGACCTACCAAAAACAGTTTGCGATGAGCAACGAAGAGTCCGACCAAGTGCTGCGTGTGCTTGGTGATATGGGGCAAGAAGCAGTAGGCTCAATGGGCGACGACACGCCAATGGCTGTGCTCTCTTCAAAAGAACGCTTGGTCACTGATTACTTCCGTCAAAAGTTTGCACAAGTCACCAACCCACCGATTGATCCATTGCGTGAAAAACACGTGATGTCTTTGGCGACCAGTATTGGTAAAGAGATGAACGTGTTCTGTGAAACAGACGGTCACGCCTATCGTGTCACGTTTGATTCACCAGTACTGCTTTACTCAGACATGCAGCAGCTTCTGCAGTTGAGTCAAAAACATTATCGTCATGTCATTCTCAGCATGCACTACGACCCGAATAACCAAGATCTAGAACAAGCAATCAAAGCAGTATGTGATAGCGCCGAACAAGAAGTCAGCGAAGGTGCGGTTTTAGTTGTGCTGTCGGACAAAGGTTTAGAGAAAGGAAAACTACCGATCCCTGCAGCCATGTTGGTTGGTGCGGTGCAAACAAGGCTTGCTGATACCAACCTGCGTTGTGATGCCAACATCGTTGTTGAGACAGCAACAGCTCGTGACCCACACCAGTTCGCAGTGCTACTTGGCTTCGGTGCGACTGCGGTTTACCCGTACCTTGCTTATGAAGCATTAGGTAAAATGTTGGATGATGGCTCTTTAGATAAAGATTATCGTGCCGCAATGCAAAATTACCAAAACGGCATCAACAAAGGTCTGTACAAGATCATGTCGAAGATGGGAATTTCAACCATTGCCTCTTATCGCTGTTCACAGCTTTTCGAAGCCGTTGGCCTTCATTCCGATGTTGTTGAGCTCTGTTTCCGCGGAGTTACCACTCGAATCCAAGGCGCAAGCTTTAGCGATTTCCAGCAAGATATCTATAACTTATCTCGTAAAGCCTGGACTAAGCGTAAGCCAATCGAGCACGGTGGTTTACTCAAATACGTACACGGCGGCGAATATCACGCCTATAACCCTGATGTGGTTGGCACTCTGCAAACTGCAGTAAAAACAGGTGAGACATCGGATTATCTCTCTTTTGCTAAGCAAGTAAATGCTCGTCCAGCTGCGATGTTACGCGACTTAATGAGCCTCAAAAAAGCCGATCAGCCTCTACCACTAGAGCAAGTCGAGCCTAACAGCGATCTGTTTAAACGCTTCGACTCTGCGGCAATGTCGATCGGTGCTTTGAGCCCAGAAGCGCATGAAGCATTAGCAATGGCGATGAACCGCTTGGGTGGTTACTCAAACTCTGGTGAAGGTGGTGAAGACCCTCGACGCTTTGGTACTGACCGTAACTCTCGTATCAAGCAGATAGCTTCCGGTCGTTTTGGTGTGACGCCACATTACTTAACCAATGCGGATGTTTTGCAGATCAAGGTCGCGCAAGGTGCGAAGCCTGGAGAAGGTGGTCAACTGCCCGGCCATAAAGTTACCGCAGAAATCGCTAAGCTGAGATATTCAGTTCAAGGGGTGACACTGATCTCCCCTCCTCCACATCACGATATTTATTCTATCGAGGATCTAGCGCAGCTGATTTTCGACCTTAAACAAGTGAACCCTAAAGCCTTGGTTTCAGTAAAGTTAGTATCGGAACCGGGTGTAGGCACGATTGCAACTGGTGTAGCGAAAGCCTATGCCGATCTGATCACCATTTCTGGCTACGATGGCGGTACCGCGGCAAGCCCTCTAACCTCGGTAAAATACGCAGGTTGCCCTTGGGAGCTTGGCTTAGCAGAAACTCAACAAGCACTGGTTGCTAACGGGCTTCGTCATAAGATCCGCCTGCAAGTCGATGGTGGTTTAAAAACTGGCCTTGATGTGATTAAAGGTGCGATTCTCGGTGCAGAAAGCTTTGGTTTTGGTACCGCGCCAATGGTCGCAATGGGTTGTAAGTTCTTACGAATTTGTCACCTAAACAACTGTGCGACGGGTGTTGCGACTCAAGATGAAACACTACGCCGCGAATACTTCAAAGGCCTGCCAGACATGGTGGTGAACTACTTTACAGGCCTAGCCGATGAAGTTCGCCAATACCTTGCAGAACTCGGCGTAGAAAAACTCACGGACCTGATTGGTCGTACTGACTTACTTGAAGCCGTTCAAGGCCTCACCGCGAAACAGAACAAGCTCGATCTCTCTTCAATACTCGAAGCTCCGGTATCTCCAGAAGGTCACCCACTGTTTTGGACCGAGCCAAACGCACCATTTGATAAAGCTCAGCTCAACCAGCAGATTCTGGATGATGCACTCGATGCAATTGAGAAACGTCAATCCACCAGCCTTTACTACAACGTGATCAACACAGACCGCTCGATTGGTGCTCGTATCTCTGGTGAAATTGCTAAGCGATACGGCAACCAAGGGATGGCAGGTTCACCAATCAAGTTATATCTCGACGGTACAGCAGGCCAATCTTTTGCGGTTTGGAACGCAGGCGGCGTTGAGCTTTACCTAACAGGCGATGCCAATGACTATGTTGGCAAAGGCATGGCTGGCGGCAAAGTGGTTATCAAGCCTCACCAAGGCACCGCATTTACTTGTAACGAAGCGACCATCATAGGCAACACCTGTCTGTATGGCGCAACTGGAGGCAAGCTGTTTGCAGCTGGTACGGCTGGCGAACGATTTGGCGTACGTAACTCAGGTACGGTTGCTGTGATTGAAGGCGCTGGTGACAACGCCTGTGAATACATGACCGGCGGTATTGTTGCCATTCTTGGCGCAACTGGCGTCAACTTCGGTGCGGGTATGACAGGTGGCTTCGCTTATGTCATGGATAAGAACGAAGACTTCCAAGGTCGAGTAAATAACGAGTCGGTCGAGGCACTTTCTCTGTCTGACTTATTTATCCACCAAGAACATCTGCGTGGCTTAATTGCAGAGCACTTAGAAGAGACTGGCTCAGTACACGCTGAAGCTATTCTGGCGAACTTTGATGAATGGATTCCAAAGTTCTACCTAGTGAAGCCAAAGACGGCGGATCTGAACACCTTGCTCGGCCACCAAAGCCGCAGCTCAGCTGAACTTCGTGTTCAAGCGCAATAATTGGAAGGAGCCAATAATGAGCCAGAATGTATACCAATTTATTGATGTGAATCGCGTAGACCCAGCGAAGAAACCAATCAAGATACGTAAGATTGAGTTTGTAGAGATCTACGAACCTTTCACTAAACAGCAAGCGAAAGCGCAAGCAGACCGTTGTTTAGACTGTGGTAACCCATACTGTGAATGGAAATGTCCTGTTCACAACTACATCCCTCAGTGGCTTAAGCTTGCCAATGAAGGGCGCATTATCGAAGCCGCTGAACTGTCTCACCAAACCAACAGCCTGCCTGAGGTTTGCGGTCGAGTTTGCCCTCAAGACCGCTTGTGTGAGGGCTCTTGTACCCTCAATGACGATTTCGGTGCCGTAACCATTGGCAATATTGAAAAGTACATTACCGACAAAGCCTTTGAGATGGGTTGGAAGCCTGACATGTCTCACGTTGAGTGGACTGATAAAAAGGTCGCGATCATCGGTGCGGGGCCAGCAGGTCTAGCGGCGGCTGACATCCTAGTTCGTAATGGCGTAAAAGCCGTTGTGTTTGACCGCTATCCGGAGATCGGTGGCCTACTGACGTTTGGTATTCCATCGTTCAAGCTTGAGAAAGGCATCATGGAAAATCGTCGCCGTATCTTTAGCGAGATGGGCGTCGAGTTCCAAATGAATACCGAAGTCGGCAAAGATGTACAACTTCAGCAACTCGTCGATGACTACGACGCTGTTTTCCTTGGTGTCGGCACCTATAAAAACATGCGTGCGGGTTTAGACAACGAAGATGCACCGGGCGTTTATGATGCTCTGCCATTCTTGATTTCTAATACCTACAAGGTCATGGAACTGGAAAACCCAACCCCATTTATCGATATGCAAGGTAAGAAAGTCGTCGTGCTTGGTGGTGGTGATACGGCGATGGACTGCGTTCGAACCTCTATTCGTCAGAATGCGGCAGATGTGGTGTGTGCTTACCGCCGAGATGAAGCCAACATGCCAGGTTCTCGCCGTGAGGTAAAAAATGCACGTGAAGAGGGGGTGAAGTTCAAGTTCAACCTACAACCTATCGGCTTAGAGCTTAACAGCGCTGGTCATGTGGTTGGTGTGAAATTCGTGAAAACCGCTTTGGGTGAGCCTGATGAAGCAGGCCGTCGTCGTCCAGAACCTGTCGAAGGCAGTGAGCATGTTCTTGAAGCAGATGCCGTTATCATGGCATTTGGTTTCCAACCTCATGCGATGGAATGGCTAGAACCTTTCGGTGTGGAGCTCGATCAGTGGGGTCGCATCAAGGCTCCTAACAAACAAGAGTTTCAATACCAAACCACCAACAGCAAGATCTTTGCAGGTGGTGATGCGGTTCGAGGATCTGACTTAGTGGTGACCGCTATCGATGAAGGCCGCAAAGCCGCGGAAGGGATATTAGATTACTTAGAAGTGTGATTAGGTTTCCTTTATTACTCAGTTCGTTACTATAAAAAAGGATCCAATTATGGATCCTTTTTTGAATTAGATACGTTTATCACAAGCACAACAAAAATACGTAAAACAATCGCAGACAAACCAATGCCGATAACTACAATTAGAATTAAAAACAAGCCATAGGAAACACTATGAAAAAAGCCGCTCTCCTCTCGCTATCACTTTTAACGTTAACCGCTTGCAGCCAAGGAATCACGGACATGAAAGACAGAACTTCATCACCTTGTGGAGACAAACCAAATTGCGTATCAACTCAAGATGATCGTGAGCAGCATGCATTGGCCGCATTTGAGTTATCAGATTCAGCAAACCTAGATGCGATTGAGCAGGTTGCACTCACCTTACCAGGGTCGAAAACCGCGAGTAAAACAGAAGAAGATTATCTGCGTGTTGAATGCACCTCTCGCATCATGCGTTTTGTCGATGACTTAGAACTTAAAATCACCGATGGCAAACTGATCGTACGTTCAGAGTCTCGTACTGGCCATTCTGATTTTGGCGTAAACCGAAAACGAGCTGAACAACTTCGTGCTAGCTTGAAAAGCGAAGGCCTAATCAAATAGATAAAAGAATACGCAGATAAATCGCTACTATTCGGATGAGAAGTGCCTCTGGGCAGTCGCTCGACACTTCTTATCCATGCTACAATTTCGCTCTACTGTTTAAATATTATTTATTAAGAGACTACACATGAAAATCGGCATCATTGGCGCAATGGAGCAAGAAGTTGCGATCCTAAAAGCAGCAATTTCAGACATTACTGAAGTTAATAAAGGCGGTTGTACCTTTTTCTCTGGTCAGCTAAATGGTGTTGACGTTGTTTTGCTTCAATCTGGCATTGGTAAAGTAGCAGCGGCTATTGGTACTTCAATCCTACTAAGCGAATACCAACCAGATGTCGTTCTTAACACGGGCTCTGCTGGCGGTTTTGATTCAACACTGAACCTTGGCGATGTGGTTATCTCAACTGAAGTTCGTCACCACGATGCAGACGTTACAGCTTTCGGTTACGAAATCGGCCAAATGGCAGGTCAGCCTGCAGCGTTCAAAGCTGACGACAAACTGATGGCTGTTGCTGAACAAGCTCTAGCACAAATGGAAGATAAGCATGCCGTTCGCGGTCTTATCTGTACTGGCGACGCATTTGTTTGCACAGCAGAACGCCAAGAATTCATCCGCAAGCACTTCCCATCTGTTGTTGCTGTAGAGATGGAAGCATCGGCTATCGCTCAAGCTTGTCACCAATTCCAAGTACCATTCGTGGTTGTTCGTGCAATCTCTGATGTTGCAGACAAAGAATCACCAATGAGCTTCGAAGAGTTCCTGCCACTAGCAGCGCAAAGCTCTTCTGAAATGGTTATCAAGATGGTTGCCCTACTAAAGTAAGCGACTAGACATGCAAACACTGTTTGATCAGGTATTTGCAAATGGCGTGCTCCTTGTGATGTGGGGAGCACTGCTTTTTCATTTAATTTTACCTATCCCCCATGCCGCACACCCCACTACCTTATGGCATAAGTTTGCTGAACTTTTAGCAACCAAGGTTAATAACAACCACAACTATTCCCAAAGCTTAATCTCAGGCACATTAGCCTGGGGGTTAATGGTACTGCCAACTCTGGTTATTCTCTTGGCACTGCAACCATTGGTTTGGCAATCTCAACTGTTTGAATTGGCACTGTTATTACTCGCGATTGATTGGCGCAATAATGAAAAGCTGGCTAACCAACTGATCAAAGCTCTTGGTCGAGAAGATAAAGCGGCCGCTCGTCAGTTACTGGCTCCGATTATCAATCGTCAGACCGAATCACTTTCGTCACTTGGCCTCGGCAAAGCCGCCACAGAAACCATAATCATGGGTTACGCTCGTAATGTGGTTTGTGTTTTATTCTGGTACGCCATTGGTGGTGGAATCGCCGCTTTAATGTATCGCCTGATTGTCGAATTAGCGCGAGCGTGGTCACCAAGCCGTAAGCAGTTCTCTCCATTTGGATCAACGGCAATCAAGATAGTCGCGATTCTAGAATTTATACCAATGCGCTTATTTGCCTTGATGATTGTATGTGGTGATAAAGCGTCTCACACGTTCAAGATGATGTTAGTCCAAAGTCGCTCTTGGCCACTGCCCGGCCCTGCCTGGTTGATCACGGCCGTTGGCAACAAGCTGGAGTTATCATTAGGTGGCCCTGCGATTTACGACAACACCAAAGCCATTCGCGCGAAATTAGGCGGAAGAATCGCACCGTCAGCTCTGCATCTATCTCAGGTTCAGAAACTACTCTTTGGTCGCATCGCTATCTGGATCTTTTTACAAAGCCTAGCCTTACTATTTATTCACCAAGGGATTTAGAGTGAAACCTTCAGCACTTGTTACAAGCCTTACTATTTTGTCTTCCAGCTTATGGCTGCCTTTATCATTTGCAGAAGAAGCACCACTGACTCAAGAACAAGTACAGCCGGCTCAACGCGTGGTCAGCCTTGCTCCTCATGCCACTGAACTCACGTACAGCGCAGGTTTAGGTAACAACCTTGTCGCCGTAAGTGAACGAAGTGATTACCCACCACAAGCCGATAAGCTTGAAAAAGTAGCAAACTATCAAGGCATCAAGGTTGAGAAGATCATCGCACTTCAGCCTGATTTGATTCTTGCGTGGCCAGCTGGAAACCCGCCCAGAGAACTCGCGAAACTAAAGCAATTTGGTTTTAATATTTACTACTCGAAAACTAAAAGCCTAGACAGCATTGCGACCAATATTGAACAACTCAGCCAATACTCCAGTGATCCGAGTATTGGCGAAAATAATGCCAAGCAATACAAAGAACAACTCAACGCATTGAGACTAAAATATAAAGATGCCGAACCCGTAGACTACTTTTATCAGCTCAGTGAGAAGCCAATCATCACTGTTGCTCAAGGACACTGGCCAAGTGAGGTGTTTGAGTTTTGTGGCGGTCACAATATTTTCGAAGACAGTGCTTCCCCTTACCCGCAAGTTGGCATTGAGCAAGTTGTATTAAGGAAACCGCAAGTGATCTTCACTTCTCAGCATGCAATTGAGAATGGAACCATGTGGCAAACATGGGAAGATGAGATCCCAGCAGTCGCTCAAAATCAGATTTGGTCACTCAACTCTGACTGGATTAATCGCCCGACGACGAGAACTTTGAAAGCGATCCAACAAGTATGCGATTTCTTCGATAGAGCTAGGCAAAATCACTAACTATTTGCTGCGTTTTTTCGTACAATTCGCCACCGACCTGTCCCTACAATTTCAACCATAAGAGCACCAGTATCATGGACTCCATGCTGCTTTATATTATCGATTTATTTGGCACTGCCATTTTTGCTGTCTCAGGCGTATTTGTCGCTGGCCGTCTTAAGATGGATCCCTTTGGTGTCGCTGTTTTAGGCAGTGTAACCGCGATTGGCGGCGGTACAATTCGTGACATGGCATTGGGTGCAACTCCCGTGTTTTGGATCACCGATACCACCTACCTTTGGGTCATCATTACCACCTGCTTGCTGACCATGATTATTGTAAGACGCCCGAAACGTCTGGCTTGGTGGATATTGCCGGTATGTGATGCGATTGGCCTAGCGGTGTTTGTTGGCATTGGTGTAGAAAAAGCACTTATCTATCAAGATTCAGCACTAGTGGCGATCATCATGGGTGTCATCACCGGTTGCGGTGGCGGTATTATCCGCGACGTGCTTGCCCGTGAAGTGCCAATGATTCTAAGAAGTGAAGTCTACGCGACCGCTTGTATCATTGGTGGCGCTTTCCATACCATGGCGATCAGCATGGGGCACGATTCAGAAACTGCATTTCTGGCCGGCGTGTTCTCAACACTATTGATCAGGCTTGGCGCTATTCGTTGGCATTTATCATTGCCGACCTTCGCCATCAAATAAGCTATCGTTACAAAGTGAAAGGCTCCGCAAAGGGGCCTCTATCATCTACATTTTAGTGTGAACTAAGCAGCCTTCACGAAATGACCTGCTACGAAATACCAATCCCTTCCAATTTTCATCATTGATTTGTGTGCGTTTACTCGCACACGTTTAAGAGGCCTCTCTCGTACACAAATTGCAAAATATCTCCAAGTCAGTCGAACCAAGATAAATAAGTGGGGGGATTGAGGTTAGCCCCCCCCCCCCTTAATTACACCTGTATAAGCTATCGCTCACAAACGGTAAAGTTAAATATTGGAATAAATATAAAGGTGCTGCTCACCACATAGCCATAGACTCAACAGAACTCAGGACCTTTAGAGAGAGTGAGTAAAAGATGAAAAACATGGCTCGAAAAGCAGAGAACATAGCGTAAGCTTTGACGTTGATATCCACGAAGCCATTAGTTATTAGATTAGCCTTGTAAAGCTTGGCGATAATGAGGTGATGCCAACATTATTTATTTCTTTACGTAGAAAGATCCGCGCCGTCTCAGAGGGGGGAGACTTACGACACAAAAATTCAGCACTTTGGAAAGACGGACATCCCAGAAATGAAAGAGTAACAGCTCTGAAAAATGGGATTATAACGGAGTGGAAAGCCAAGCTTGGTTATCACTACCTGAAATCGCAATGCCGCGATATAAAGGGCTATTCAGTGGTCAATTAAGCTTGAGATATTACAACGTTCAAGGGGCAAATCTTGTCGTTAATATATGATTATATTGAAATTCACCTCATTATCACGCCGAAAAACTGGTTAAGTTCGAAGATTACAAACCTCAAATTGCAACAAAAAGAATCAATTAGACACTCTCTCACAAAAAAACTTACCATCTGGTTAGTAAAAAAAGTGACCGCCATCAAACTTTCTAGTTAAAGTTCCTTATCTACAACCATAAGCTCACTCAATCAAAATAAACCCATCGATAAAAATCTGAACAAACATCACAAAAATGGAACGCTCATCGGCACCAATAAATTATGTTACAAATGGTTTCTAGTGCAAACTCAATTTGCGCATGGCTACAATGACGCGCTCAAAAGTCAATCAGACATAAGTGTTCGAAAAAGCACTTTTAAAACTCAACTAGCCCATAGAAACTGAGTTTATAGAAACAGTACGCATCTGCTTGGCGATCAATTATCGAGCAATTGAGATGGTTATTAACCTTTAATCACGAAATAGAAATCACCCAAAATAAATTATTGACATTGGAATGGTTGTACGTAAAAAACCTGACAGAACTTTTTATTACAAATATAATTTATTACACTTCCATGACAATTAACAAAAATAAAATAAAAGTGAAACAATTAATGCATTTGACTTAATTGTTCTACGTGGATTAACCTTTTAGAACACAAACACTAATTAGGGGATTAAAATGAACGACTCAATTAAAGAAGCTAGACTTAAGAACAACATGAAGAACCCAATTGTTGCCTTAGCACTTGGCTTCTTTATTCCAGGTGCTGGTCAAATGTACGCAGGAAGCGTCATGTGGGGTATTATTAATCTAATCATTGCTATTGTATGTGCAATTACCGTGATTGCATCTCCAATTAGTTTCATCATTTGGGCTGTAGCACTATTTATGGGTTACAAAGGCACAAAAGAGTTTAACAACAAAGTATTGGATACAGCGGAAAGCCAAGCCTAGTCTTTGCAAGAGCAATCGCAAAATATATACACTCAATAGTTTGATTTAGTGGCTAGTCAAAGCCAAACTGACGACTTAAATAAAGACCTTTAACTAATATTAAAGTTACCATCATGACGATTAGAATCTTCACCATTAGCCTTGCTACTATTCTTATAACTGGCTGTGGCAACGACTCGAAAAAAGTTGAGTCTCTTGTTGAACAAGGCATCATTGAAGCAACTGGAGCTACTATGGGGCTTGTAGAAACGACCATCGATAAAATCAACTGCTCAAAGAAAAAACACCCTAATGTTAGAAATACATCATACTTTTGCGATGTATCTATCACAGTAGCAAATAAAGACTTTGGCATTGAAGAGGCAATTTCTGAATCAGGTTATTTTGACTTTGATGGTAAAGAGACAATTACCCCTCTCGACTAATTTCAATCTATTAATTTAAAACACAAAATAGAACAATCGATTATCAAATGACATAGTTCAAGCTTTTTTATCAAAATTTAAATAACATATGGTGACCAAAATTATCTAAATTATTTTTGGTCACTACCTATTGCTATGAAAAATATATTTAAAAAGATCACCGTAAATCTTTAAATAATATAAAGCCTATGGTGATATCTTATATGAAATATATAAAATTAATTTTACCATGTTTAGCCACTTTCATGATTTTTTGGGGCAACACGGCGTTGTTGATCAAATCAGCTTGAAGATCAACGACACCATATGTAGCTAGCCGTTAGCTTCTAACGGGCATACCTAGTCCTATGACTTTGTTAATCGCTTTGACATTCGCCATGATTTCGCCCACTTGAGCGTTG
>NZ_JBFRSX010000047.1:0-4527 GCF_041473835.1 Vibrio sp. 10N.222.55.A1
TTACTTTAATTGGTATAAATCATAGTGTTTCGCACGTCAGTCGAATAACTTACACAAAAGATTTTCCCGCAGCCCACAGCTCTTAGCTCAGGTGTTCCCCAAAACCAACTCATGATTAGGACTACATCATTTCTGATTCCAGCTGTGAGGTGACTCGAGCATGATTTCAAACGTATATAGCTTTAAGTTTAGCATTCAGATACTCGAGCCATACGCGCTGTAGATGTTTCCTTTATTAAGTGAGCGGCTCTCAGTATTGGTTAACAGCCTTTCGGCTACGAAATCTGACTTCTGCTCTATCTGTGAATCTATAGGATACGTGTAATTAGGGCTCTATCATGGAGGCTTCTCTTAAGAACGCTAGAGCTCATAATGAGTCGACTTAATGTCTCTTGTTATGCATTGAGCTTAAAACCACTCTCGATGGTATTGAGCGACTCGTTCTAAGTACTTCAAAGGGTGAAAGTAGGCTAGATTCAGCTTAAAGGTGAGAGTCGCTAAGTGTGTTCCCAAGTAGTGCCTGAGGGGTATATAAGCTAAGAAATAGAGCATCCCTCGTATTCGTGAAGTGACGTTTATCACCCTGCGGATTTAGATTCTTTGGTTCTAGGTGCTGGTATATTAGGGGTTACCACTCTGTCTTCGATTTTGATGTGTTTGTTGACTCGATATTAATCAGTCGTGTTGACCGTTTTGCTCTGAGCATATTGATTTCTTGCTGGTTAGTTCAAGCTATGTTTTGGTTATTGCGACTAAGATGAAGCTAGAAGGTCACTACTGTTTGCTTAGTAGAAATAAAAATCCCCCAAATCATCGGCGGATAGTTTTGTGATTCTTTTCAGAATTAGATAAAGCCTTAAACCTAATGGGTCGAATTATGAAATTGAGTTTTAACTTTGAAGATGCGAGCCAGATCTTTGTGGGATCTTTTGCCTTGGCCGTGCCGATTTCTTTTTCTGAAGAGGCTTGGAAGTTAGGGGAGACTTTACCTACCGCTAATCTATTGCTGCTATTTTTACTGTCTGCGGTGTTCTTAGGCTTCTATACGTATGAGAGTGTCTTTCAAAAAGATGTTGTTGCTCGGTTGCCGGTGTTTATTTTCAGAATAGTGATTGCTTATGTTATGACGGCATTGGTCGTTGCTTTGGTACTGACTTGCCTGGACAAATTACCTCTATTGAGTGATCCCGTCGTATCGATCAAAAGAGTGATTGTTATTTCAATGCCAGCCTCTATGGGCGCTATTGTAGTGGATAGTTTTGATAAAGAGTAATCTGTGTATCAATTTGGATTGAAGTGTCTTACAGAGCTTTTCAGCGCTTACTTGATTCGTTATTTAGCTTTCTTACCTCCAAACTTAGTATTGATTTTTTCAACCGATCTCCTAGTCAATAAAATGAGTAGCAACGTACTGTGACTGACTCTTACGTGAATGTGTCGTTTGTTGTTGGGAGATTTTGAAGAGCATTAAGTAGCGAAGATTTGTAGCTTTGGAAGGATATAAAAACGGTTGGTTTCTGAATTGAATACGATATTTGAAAGGTGAGGGTAGTTGTATTAATAAGTTAGGATCTTTAAATGCAAAAAAGCCGCATCAATGATGCGGCTTTTTTTAATTGGCTCCCCTTGCAAGACTTGAACTTGCGACATACGGATTAACAGTCCGCCGTTCTACCAACTGAACTAAAGGGGAATTGATTGTTTAGTCTCTAATCAAGAGAATGGTGCCGACTACCGGAATCGAACTGGTGACCTACTGATTACAAGTCAGTTGCTCTACCTACTGAGCTAAGTCGGCATCATGAATCAAAAAGCTTATGCTTGATGATTAACTTGGCTCCCCTTGCAAGACTTGAACTTGCGACATACGGATTAACAGTC
Organism: Vibrio sp. 10N.222.55.A1; assembly: GCF_041473835.1. Lineage (NCBI taxonomy): Bacteria > Pseudomonadati > Pseudomonadota > Gammaproteobacteria > Vibrionales > Vibrionaceae > Vibrio > Vibrio sp. 10N.222.55.A1. The sequence goes on from NZ_JBFRSX010000047.1 coordinate 1,882, forward strand.
CGCCGTTCTACCAACTGAACTAAAGGGGAATTATTCTTAAAGCTTTAAAGAAATGGTGCCGACTACCGGAGTCGAACTGGTGACCTACTGATTACAAGTCAGTTGCTCTACCTACTGAGCTAAGTCGGCACATAATATTTCTTTGTGCTTTACTGTTGTTGTCTAAGACACCAACAAATAAATTGTGGTGCCCGGAGGCGGAATCGAACCACCGACACGAGGATTTTCAATCCTCTGCTCTACCGACTGAGCTATCCGGGCGACGAGGTGTATTAAACGTGTTTTCGCGTTCTGGGTCAACATTAAATTGCAAAAAAAGTATCGTTTGATGTTTTTCTATACTTAGTGGGTTGTTTTTGCTCATTTGGGGTGAAAAACCTAGGTCTAGCATGCCCTAAAAGATAGTAAAACTACGGTTAACTACACTGAATGGGCGCCGAAATAAAAAAAGCACGTATGAAAACGTGCTTTTTTATTTGAAAATTTTCTAGGGAGTTTAGTGTTTTACTTCAAACCTATTAACCCAAGCTTCTAATTCGTTGGAAAGAGAGGCAAGAGTTTGGGTGCTGTTATGACTTTCTGTTACGACATTGCTCAGTTGGTTACCGCTCTCTTCGATCATATTGATACGCTTCGATATATCATCGCTCACCTGAGTCTGCTCAGCGGCCGCTGTTGCGATTTGATGACTCATTGATGAAATGGACTCTAATGCGACAACAATCTGTTGTAGTGCTTCAGAGGCGTTTTGAGACTCTGTTACGGTGCTTTCACTGGTCGCGGCACACACTTCCATGGTTTGAATTGCGTTGCGAGATCCCTCTTGAAGGTTATTAATCATTAATTGGATTTCTTTTGTGCTCGATTGTGTTCTGCCTGCAAGGTTACGAACCTCATCTGCTACAACAGCAAATCCACGACCTTGTTCGCCAGCTCGAGCTGCTTCAATGGCTGCATTTAGTGCCAATAGGTTAGTTTGCTCCGCTATATCACCAATCACATCCAATACTTTTGCAATGTTGTTTACATCGTTATCTAGGTTAGCGACAGCTTCGCTTGCTGTGCCTAGTTGGCCTGCTAAGCCTTGAATGTTATCTACTGTGTTGTGAATGAGTTGTTGGGTATGCTGGCTCTGTTTGTCGGCCTCGTCGGTGTTGCGCGCGGTATCGCTAGCTGAAGCAGCTACGTTATTGGCTGAAGAGGCCATCTCGGTCATTGCTGTCGCGATCATCTCTGTTGATTGCTGTTGGGTGTCTGTCAGTTGACCAATTGACCCAGCGCGATCTTCTACGCGCTGCAGTTCGCCTCTTAATGCCAGCATTGAAGCGTCAAGGTTTGATACTAGCTCAGCCAATGACTTACTCATTTGTTGTACGGCGTGATAGATACTGCCGTCAATTGCCTGAGTTTCGAAAGAGGTTTGAATTCGACCTTGTGCTACGGCTTGTACTGCTTCTCGTACGTCTTTAGGTTCGCCGCCAAGAAGCGCTAGCATGCGTTTAATGGATACAATTAGGCTCGCCAGAATAAGACCAGCAATCACGACACAAAGGAATAGCTGCCATTGAGCAGTAGACCAAAAACGAGCGTTAACTTCATTGAACCCGATACCAGTGCCGACAACCCAACCCCAATGTGGCGTTTTCTCTGCAATAGACAGTTTTTCTTCAATCGTTCCATCTGGCAGTTTTTGTGTCCAGGTGTACTCAATGATCTCGCCAGTACGATTACCAAGTACTCTTTGGATTAGCTGCCCAACACTATTGCCGTCGCCATCTTTAAAGTCGTTAAAACTGGTTCCGTGCAGTTGAGGATCTAATGGTGTCGCGATAAACGTCATGTTCTCATCGGCTACGTAAACATATTCATTATCTTTATAGATGTTGTTGCGTAGAAGGCGAGTAGCTAGTTGCTTGGCTTGCTCTTCTTCTAGTGTGCCATCAATCGCCATTTTTTCGACTTCAGTAAGAATGCTGTATGCGCTCTTAAACAGCTCTGTTACGCGAGCTTTGTTGTCCATGTTGCTAGCAACTCTTAAGGTCCATAAGCCTGTAGCCGTCAGTGCTAGCAGGGCGATCAAGATGATGCCCGATAATAAGTAAGCTTGCGTTTTTAGTTTCATATTTCCCCGCGCAGCGATTCAATAATTAGTATTAGGTATAATTCATCGAATCTTAATCTAAGTGGTGTAAGGCAGATACTAGAAAGACATCAAAGTATGATAGGGATTAAATTTTCGAAGAAAAAAAAGTAACAGGACTTGGTTCTATTTGTTTTAATGTGAATATTAGCGGGTCATGAACTTTATAAGGCGTTGGTTCTGTTGTAGTGGATATGCTTTATAGAACTTAGAATCAACTGCTGTAGTAAGAGTACTAAAAGGAGATAACTCAATTTATCGAGACTGATTAAGAGTTAGTGAGGAGCTGATGTGTATATTGAATAGAGTTTGTTTTTGTTCAAACGAAAAAAAGCCAAGTCTTTCGACTTGGCTTTCTTGAATGTGGCTCCCCTTGCAAGACTTGAACTTGCGACATACGGATTAACAGTCCGCCGTTCTACCAACTGAACTAAAGGGGAATTATTTGTGTCAACATCAGGTCTATAAAGACCATTATTTGTTAAGCACCAAATAATGGTGCCTCG
>NZ_JBFRSX010000048.1:0-51516 GCF_041473835.1 Vibrio sp. 10N.222.55.A1
ATTTAATATCGGGTTCAGATTATCCTTATTTGAGCGGTAGTATAAGAATATCTAATAAGAAAACAAAGATAATATCAAAAATGATTCATGAATGTAATAAAGATCAGGATGACATATCGCTATATAAATCTGTATTTGGGGTTAATCCGTCAAAAATAAAATTCAGATATAAGCCAAATGAGGCTTTTTTGATTAAATATTGTCGTTCTCAGGTTCTAAATAAGTTGGTGGGTTATCGTTCATATTTAATATCAATACTGAAGTTTAATGAAAATTACTCATGTATAGACGATAAATTTATAAATAAATGTGAAAGTCTGACTAGATGCCTTGAAACTATTATTGAATCTCGAATGGATAAGTAACTTAGGCGTGCAAAGATAATTTAAATAGTAGTTATATGTTAGTAGCGTTTTTTTTGATAAAACTTTTTACGTCCAAAGACTAATTGCATTTCATTTATTTACTCATAAATCAATAATCATATCCCTGTAAACAGATCAAGGTGTCTTTTTCCTAATCTTATACCTGTCAAAGTAGAAAGGACATAGTTAATTGGGAGCTTCTCTTTCATGATAGTTAACCCATTATGTAGCTGAAACGAGTTGGTTAAGCTGCCATCAAAGAAGCCCTCTTTATTTAAATCTCTATTGACCTGTCTACAACTTCACACTTTATAGTAGCTATATTGATTGAGAGGGATGCTTTCTGTGTTCCCTCCAAAGTAAGGAGAGAGACACTATGAAACGTTTAATGCTAAACATCACACTCTTGGTATTTATGGCGCTTGGTAGTATGAGTGCCATGGCTCATGATTCAACGGTTAAGTACGGTATTGCGATATCTCACGATGGTGAGCAAATTGCGTATGGCAAAAGTGGGAGCTGGGAGACGGCGCTGATCTTCATTCACGGCTGGAGCCTAGACAGCAGGCTATGGCAAAACCAAGTGAGTGAGGGCTTTTAACGTGCAGTACAGATCCTGAAACGACTAGGGCAGATGTACGTGAGAATAGGCTGATAATCCCCTCCTAACCTCCCCTTGGTTTACATCTCCAATCTCTTGTTGGCAACGATAAAGGGGAGGAACTGAATACCGATCGTGACAAGTGCTGCTATATGTTCAGCGACAAAGAATGTTCTCCCCCTCATTCATATATCTCAAGAGATCGAGTCACTCCATTCGAGGGGGAGTTAGAGGGGGAGGCTTTGGTCTACTAGAACTATTCCACAATGTCGATGAAAGCGGTGGAGTCAGTGAAGTAGGGCGCTGTAGTTGTTAAAAGATGGATGTAATCGGTGATAGATAAAACTAAGGCCTCGCGATTGCGGGGCTTTTTTGTTCGTTGGAGGCTTTGCTAGATACATTCATTTCAATTTGTGAGTAATGTTCGCATCGTTCATTCTTTTATGGTCCCTAAACTTGTGCCTCATAGTTATATAAATGGTCTACCAACCACCTCTAGATACGTAATTAGCACCCCTGTTATTAGTAAGGGCTGACCGAATCTAGTGGTGCTTTCTACTGATAATCACTTTAACTATGTGTTTAGGACGTCCTGCTATGGCTAAGAAAATAATATTCATTCATGGTCGCGCTCAAAAGCCCGATAAAGCTCACCTTCAAGCACTCTGGTATGAGGCTATAGAACATGGCTTGCAGCGAGATTGTGGAGACTCAAGTTCATTACAAGCTTTTAAAGATGTCGATAAACGGTTTGTCTATTACGGTGAACTATCAAACACCTTGTTAGAGAAACCAACGGAAGACCCTGCAAGTCGACAACAAGCGCTGTCTGAACTCAAAAAATACAAGACAAGCCAGTTCAATAAAACAACGTATAACAAGGTATCCAAAATTGGTTTTCTAAAAGAGGCGTTAGCAGATACTTTTTCATCGCTATTTGGAAAGCTGGGTGTGGCTGAGACACTCATAACGAAGGTCGCGCCGGACATGGCGCACTATTGGAATGAAGATACCTACTTTGGCAGCGATGTCAGGTATAGGCTAATGGTTGAATTGAAGCAAGCGCTTGATAATCAAGATGATGTGATGATTGTATCGCACAGTCTTGGGTCAATGATCAGTTATGACGTGTTATGGAAGCTGTCTCATTACGGAGAGTATAGACACGACTATGGTGCAGGCAAGAAGGTCAACTTATTGCTTACGCTTGGGTCACCGTTAGGAGATGAAAACGTAAAAGATAGGCTAAAGGGGAGTCGCTTAAAAGATGAGAAGAAGTATCCGTTAAACATTCAGCAGTGGATAAACATATCGGCAGAAGATGATTTTATCTCTCATGACAGCAAAATTAGAAATGACTTTAAAGATATGCTCAAGCTGGATCTGATACCCGGTGGAATGAAAGATATTCACCCAGTTTATAACCTCAATATTCGCAACGGAAAAAGCAATCCCCATGCTTCTATCGGTTATCTCATTAATCCTAAATTCATCAAAGTATTGGATGAATGGCTCTCGAGTTGATGTGGTTTTACCATCGTAAATTGCTTCGGTGATCGTTCGTTGAAACTTAGATAAAACAAGGCCTCGCGTGTGCGAGGCCTTAGTTGTTTGTGGGGGAATTAAAAGTAGGGGTGTGAACACAGAATTGGACAAAAATGGCGAGGTTAAATGTACTCATGATTCAGAAAAAAATAACGAAGTCTAACCTATCCATTACTACGAAATTACAGCTTTACGATGCCACGAGTTACTTTAATGCCACCAATTAAAGTAGAACCACCGTAGTCTTTCGCTAATCTTAATAAAGTGTCATGAAATCCATGATTTGGGAAAGCTTGTTCTACTTCTGCAATCATGGACTTAGGGAGCCCTTTTTTAACCATTCCTTTTGATGCATCAATCCAGTCCGCTTTTCGACAAGCTTCTATAACTTTTTCATGTGGACCTTTATACGGTGTGATTTTGTGATGCCAGTGAATAGCGCCTTTTAGAGCATCAGGGTCTAATCCCCAATTTTCCTTTTCATTGTCATTTAATGCCACTGCTTCTGATGGCTCAAGGTAAGCGAGTTCATGGTCAGTCCACAGGCCAATATCATGATAGACAAATGCGGTTTCGACTAACTTTTCAAATTGTTCATCATAATCTAGAAAGTGCATTGCATAAGTGATTGTTCTATTAACATGATTACGATAGCCAAGATAATCTTCCCCAATCAGCTCTTTATAACGCTCAAGTAGTAACTCTACCCGTGGTCTCTCTAGCTTTATTTGAATCTTACTGCCCATGATTATTTCCTTATTAAATCATCCTGTTGTTCATTGAGGAGTTTAGACCAAAAATCGATATTAACGAAAACTCGGGATAATCGCTGGTATGCCCGGTAGAAGGCCAACCAGCGCCATTACACCACTTAGCACAATAAACATAATGCCAGGCAATACCCAGCGGCTCATTTTACTCAGTTCACTACTACGTTCTTTACAACCGACTAAGCCTAAGTTATCTAACAGCATGGTGAGAGCCCAGCCAAATGCAGGGTTAACGAGCGCTGAAGAAAATACAACAATCGCTGCCGACTGTGTGGTTTTTCCTTCACGCGTCATTTCCATTCCAGCTTCTAGCAATGGCACAAATACCCCAACAATCAGCGCCACACACAGTACAGGTTGCCAGATAGCTAAATCCATCGGGTAACCCCAAACTGCGGCGATGATACAGAACAGAGCTGTGAGCAGCGCGCCAGCAGGAATAGGGCGTTTAGCTATCGCCGCTGGTACGATGTAAGTACCCCATGAAGATGTAAAGTTAGTACCGCCAAGCAGAGAACCGAACGTTTGACGAATTGATGCCGTGGTCATGGTGTCGTCGATGTTCATGTGTACTTTTTCGGTACGTTCTGGATAGCTGATTTTTTGAAATACTTGATGCCCTAAGAAATCCGGTGACCACATCGCTACGGCTAGAATCGCAAACGGCAATACCACCATGAAGTGTTCAATCGTCGGTAGGCCTAGCATCCAACCTGTATCTTCTCCCCACCAATACATAGGGTTCATGTTGGGCAAGCCTGGCTCAGTGTGGAAAGCAAATGGGGCACCCATGGCAAATGCAATCGTACCGCCTAGCAAGCAGCTAAGAGGGACGGCTAACCAACGTTTACGGAAGTGTTCCAATAGCGCGTACAAAATAATGGTGCAAAAGATCACGACAAAAGCGATATGGCTCATGCCGATTCCCTCAGCCCAAGCGAACAGCTTTTTCACTTGAGAAGCGGTTCCAACAAAGCCAAGGTAGAGCAATAATCCGCCACATACGCCTTTACTGGTGAGGTTGGCCAACATGCTGCCACCTTTACTGATGGCTAAGATGAGGCCAAAAGCGCCAATCAATAACCCAAACGCCATAGGGTGTCCGCCTGCTGCAACCACAATTGGAATTAACGGGATGAGTGGACCGTGTGTACCTGCGAGGTTCGCGGTCGGCAACAGGAAGCCAGAGAAAATAATAATGAAAACAGAGGCGATGAGGAGTTCATAACGAACGTTTTCTAGAATGAAGTCTTCATTTAATCCGAGAGCCCCAGCAAAGGTGGCTGCAATAGCGCCCACCATAACCACTTTACCAATGGTCGCCGCCATCGCTGGGATGGTGTCTTCTATCTCAAATCGATAATCTTTAAACGGCAAATTTGGACGCCAGCGCTTAGGCGACATGATTTGCAATTCGTGTTCTAGATACTGTTCTCGGGAATCAAATTCCGATCTTGGTTTATGTTGTTGTTCATAGGTGAGTTCATCCTCATTGGCTTGAGGCTTCTCTGTTTGTATATGTGCGGACTCTAAAGTAGTGCTCATTTTGATTCCTTTCGTTCACACTCTTAGGTGTGTTATTCCAACAAACGTTGTTGACTCACGGTATGAAGTGCAAACAATGCGTCAACTTATAATTAAAAACTCATTCACATTTAGTTGTTAGTACCTTATACCAAACCAAAAAAAACAAATAGACTCAGTCGGTTAGACATTAGTCGTAGAGTCGGACGACTAGTATTAGACCCTGTAGATAGTATGTGTCTGGTTATTTGTAGTCCCTTAATTTCTCCCACGTTCTGCACTTGATAGTGATAGAATCTCCGCATTAGAGTTATCGAGAAACTAGGTATTTATAAACAATGTTTATCCATCACGTAAATGGCATCGACTGGCTGGTAATTACAGCCTTTGAAGAACTGAAAACTATGTTTATCGAAGATGCAGGCCCAATCCCAGCTTGCTTTTCTACCGCCAGCGAGTTGAGCCTGATTGATCAAGCCAAACGCAGTTATGGATTTTTGCCTAAACTCCGCGGTGTGATCACCGATACCGGCACTTTTCAAAGTAGAGATATTGAAGAAGATTTGAACCCACAGCTTGCGTGTATCGTTGAAGGGCGTGGTCGGGTTTTTATCTATCACGGCGACTACGTGGCTTTTGTCGATGACGAGCAAACCTTCATTACCCGTATGGACTGAGAGTGATTCAGTGAGTTGAGATCGGCGAATTGGTAAATCGGCGAGTTAGCCCACCTAGAATTTAAAACTAAAGGATTAATATGATGGCAAAAACGATCTCATTGGTACTTGGCAGTGGTGGCGCAAGAGGCTTGGTTCACGTTGGAGTCATCCGCTGGTTAATTGAGCATGGCTATCAGATAAAATCCATTTCTGGCTGTTCAATTGGCGCACTTATCGGTGGTGTCTACGCTGCGGGCAAGTTGGATGAATTTGAAGAGTGGGTCACCAGTATCGATCAAGGTGATATGGCGATGTTGTTGGACTTTTCATGGCAGTCGAGTGGTATGTTCAAAGGGGACAAGATCATCGACACTCTGCGTGGACTGATCGGCGAGATTTCAATTGAAGATCTGCCCATCCCTTATACCGCAGTTGCCGCTAACGTCGCCGATGAAAAAGAGGTTTGGCTGCAATCAGGTTCTCTGTTTGATGCCATTCGCGCCTCTATCTCTTTGCCACTGTTCTTGACCCCTCACGTTATCAATGGAGAAGTGCTGATTGATGGCGGCGTTCTTAATCCCGTACCGATTGCGCCTACCTTTGGTGATAATACAGACTTTACACTGGCTGTGAATTTAGGTGGTGAACCTGAAATGGTTAAACAGGAAGTGATACCGGTTTCCCTGCCAACAAAAGAGAGCAACCTGCATGAGAAGGTTGTGCATTTTATCGATAACCTCGGTAGCAGTGTAAAAAGCAAAATGAGCTTCAACTTTGCTTTTTACGATATTGCCAACCAAGCATTTGATGCGATGCAATCGACCATTGCTCGCCAAAAGTTGGCCGCTTACCCCGCCGATATCACGCTTGAGATCCCACGCAATGCTTGTGGCACCCTAGAGTTTGATCGCTCACAAGAGATGATCGACAGAGGCTACCACTTAGCACAGGCTAAACTGGGCAATCGACTTTAATGTATTTGCTGCTGAATGAGGGTAACTATGGAAACTGAACTCAAACTATCTGAACTCAAAGAATTGGTCACAACAAAAGATGTCATCGTGCTCACCAGCATAGAAGAGCCTGCTGTATCTTGGTTGATAGATTGCTATCAAGAGAATGCTGATATCCAAATTATCGAGAACGCACACCAACTAGATACTGAAGCGATTTTGCGGCAATGCAGAAGCAGCCTTAACGAAAGTAAAAAGGTCATCCTTACAGCGCAGTTTCGTAGTCAACTGCCTATCATCAATATCGCTTCACTGTGTAATGAGCAGCGCAAATCATTGATCAATATTGAGCTATCAGGCTGGGATGAAGACAAACGCGTTCCTCATTCTTACAGTAGTTTCTAGCTTATATTTGTTGCTAGGTAACTGCAGTTTTTAGGTAACCGACAGCGTCTCTATAACCAGAGCAGTTCAACACAAGGTTGATCAAAGCGGTTAAGTCAGTGTCCGGAATTTGTTGACCACTACAGGGTGGTTGTATCGAATCAGGAGTAGAAAAGTCTCTTGAGATTTTACTTGTCTAAATTGTGCTTAATTATTTGTTCCACCACACCATTCATCGTCCTTGAGCTAATCTCCGGTTTCAAATACAAGGAATGATACTCAACTCCTGTTCGGTCTATATAGGCTGCTTGTAAGCCAGCGGATAGCGCACCATGAGTGTCCCAATCATGAGTAGCGACAAGACGAAGGTTTTCGACAGGCTCTTTTAAAGTTTCGGCTGCAAAGTTATACACATCTGAATTGGGTTTGAAACTGCCTGTTTCTTCAACGGAAATGACGGTGTCGAAATAATCTTCTAAGCCTGAGTTCTTGATTTGAGAAGTGATGAGATCGAGGGATGAGTTGGAAAAAGCGACGGTTTTAAACCCGTTCTCGCGCAATTTGAGCAAAGACGCTTTGATATCTGTGTGCGGTGGTAGATTGGCAAAAGAAGTTAACAAGGCACCTTTGCTTTCCGCCGTTAAATCACACTTGTACCGTTGTGCAATAGCGTTGAGCGCTGCATTCGCTAATTCAGAAAAAGTAGATTTTACGTTTGTTGCGATGCAAACCGTTGAAGAGTGTAAAAGCTTTGAAAACCAAAGTGATAATGCATCCTCCTTTCCAAACACCGCTTTAAATTTAGGCTGTAATGACTCCAAATTTAAAACCGTTTCGTTTATATCAAAAAGTATCACTTCTTTTTTCATGCAAAGCCCCCAGATTTAATTGAATTTTATGCTTACATAATCTGCTCTGACGATATGGTTTTCAACCTCCATTCAAGTAACTAAAGCTTTGCTCTCTAATTTGAAAAGAAGCTGGAATGCGTCAACGACAACCCGCCAACTCAAATCTGGCGTTGCTTTATGAGTATCATGCAACGCCAAATCTGAAACGATTTAGCTTAATTTGCGGCTTCGATGGTGCCTTTGAAAGTGCTGTCTAAAAAGTCATTGATCTCTTGTGAGTGGTAAATTGAGATAATCTTTTTATACGTTTCATTATTTTTGTCTTCTTCTCGCGCCGCAACAACCATCACTGCTAAAGGTGCGTCTTTTTTCTCTAAGTAAATGCCTTGTTTCTTAGGGTCGAGTCCAGCCGACATTACATAGTTCATGGTGATTGCAGCAGCATCTACATCGTCAAGAGAGCGGGGTAGCTGCGCGGCATCCACTTCAACAAATCGAATGTTCTTCGGGTTGCTAACAATATCGTTTAAAGACGCGTTGAAACCAGCGTTGTCTTTTAATGAGATCAGCCCTGCATCTTCAAGCAGTAATAGTCCACGCCCGCCATTCGTTGGATCGTTTGGAATCGCGATTCGAGCGTTTTCGGGAATAGAATCAAGCGAAGTGTACTTGTTCGAGTAAACGCCCATACGCATCAAAATTGAACGTCCGATAGAAACTAACTGGCTATCGTGATTGGCATTAAAGTTATCGAGGAATGGCTGATGCTGGTAACTGTTCAGTTGGATACTTCCATCATCTAATGCTGCGTTAGGGGTGATATAGTCTGAGAACTCGACGAGTTCAATGTTTATCCCTTGCTTTGCTGCTTCTTTGGCAACAGCTTGTACAACTTGTGCATGTGGGCCAACTGTCGCCCCAATCTTGATGACAGCCTCGTCTTTTTTTCCACATCCTGTTACACCGAATACGAAAGCTAATGCCAACAGGGATGCTGTGATTTTTTTGTAGCTGTTCATGATAACTCCATTTAATAAATAAAAGACATGTAGACGTCTAGCTATCTATATTATCTATTTGCGCGATCGGGTCAATAGGTTTGTTTGAAGCGAAGTTACATTGATGAGCGGTTAAGTCAGTGAATCAACGAGGCTTCTGTACGTGAGACTCGACCGACAATCCCCTTCTAACCCCCTTGGTTTACATCTCAAACCTATTGTTGGTAATGGGAAAAGGGAGGAACTGATTACCGACCAACAAAGGCCTCGCGAGTGCGAGGCCTTTTGGGTTTTGTAGGGAATAGGGCAGTCACTCGGAATCTAAAGAAAACGGGTTCAGTAAAGCTAACTATTAAGAAAGCTTTTGGTTAAAGAACTCAAGTGTACGTTTCCAAGCTAACTCTGCTTCTTCTTCAGCATAGCGGCCAGTTGAATCGTTATGGAAGCCATGGTTCACGCCGTCATAGATGTAAGCTGTGTAGTCTGCTTCGTTCTCTTTGAGTTCGGCTTCATAATCTGGCCAAGTCGCATTCACGCGTTTATCGATTCCCGCAAATTGGATGAGCAAGGGGCCTTTTACATTTTTTCTTAAATCTGGTGCGGCAGGAGTACCATAAAATGGAACGCCTGCATCGAGTTGCTCTGGCATGACAGCGGCCAACATATTCACGATATAGCCACCGAAGCAGAAACCGACTGCGCCTAGCTTACCGTTACTTTTTTCATGGGACTTCAAGAAGTTTGCCGCTGCGATAAAGTCTTCTTCGATTTTCTCTCTGGATAATGATTTTTGCATTGCTCGACCTTCATCATCATTACCTGGATACCCACCAAGCGAATAGAGTGCATCAGGTGCAAACGCAATAAACCCCGCGGCTGCGAGTCGTCTTGCCACATCCTTTATATATGGGTTTAAGCCTCTATTTTCATGAACAACTAAGACAACTGGCGCATTATCCGCTAACTCTTTTGGTACCACTAAATAACCACGGCCTTCTCCGTATCCTTTAGGTGAAGGAAATGTCTCGTAGGTTGCTGTGATGGAAGGGTCATTGAAAGAGACTTGCTCTGCCTGCGCATAATTAGGAATCAGTGCAGAAGTTAGCGTCGTCATGGTTAAGCCAAGTACAGCTAGCCCAGATAGACGAGCCATAAACTCTCTGCGATCAATCAGGCCGTGTGCATATTCGTCGTACCAATCAAATGCTTCTTGAGGGATAGATCGAGTCGGCGTTGATTGAGATTCGGTATTTGGATTCATAACTTTTCCTTGTTGTGAGTTGTTTGACCAATCAACTATAGTGGAAAATTTGATATAATTGAACGATCGCTCAATAACTTTTGAGCTATTTGTTATATCAAAGTACAAAAATTAGATGACAGTCCGATAAAACGATCACTTCGAATCGATTTCCATCGCTTTGGTTTGTTTTACGGAGCAATTCAATACAAGGTTGATTTGAGGGTTAAGTCAGTGAAGTCGGGTGTGATGATTGTTTGTTTTTAGGGAGGCTCTAAATCGAAGTTGGGCACATTAGAGCTAGGCTTATTTTCCGCAGACATGGACAAGTAAGTTTCAATGCAAAACGCTTGATTTTACTCTGGTATAATCTTTCTCATAGGGACGACCTTAGCGTTATCAGAACCTTCTTGATGAGAGATAAAATAGATGTTGAAACTTCTGCGTCAGATAAAAAAATGGAAACTTGTAACGTTTGGCTTACTGATGCTCATTGCCGCTTTTTTTATCTACAACCAGTTCGGGAACCGTATGTCCCGTGTCGACGAGGCAAAATTTCTAATCGGCCAACTGAATACTGTTTTGGATGCCGCTGAGCAATATTCTCGTGATAATGGCTCTCTGCCTCCTATTGCTTCCGATACCGATACGAACTTCGGCTACTTAAACATCAATCACTTAATTGCAAATCCGGGCTTATCCACATGGAAAGGGCCGTACCTACCTTATGAAGATACATGGATAGGTGGCGATCAGTACATCGACCACCCAGATTACATAGCAACGCAATTACTGCTTAAGGAAAAGGATAGTCTTTGGATAAGAGGAAGCTCCGAGACAGGTTGCGAATCGTCATCATCCACTTGCTCTGTTGCAGCTTGTATATGGTTGGTACCAACAAAAGTGGCACAAGAAATTAATCAGATTGTGGACGGCAACACGGATATAGAAAGTTCGAATACGACCGGAAAAGTACGTTACGACAAAGCTTTTGGCGGCGCACTTATCTGTATGATTGGAGATGACTATCCAATGTCTTCTATATAGACAAATTAAGTCGTTTCTAATTATCTCACTGGCAGCTTCGTTTTTGTTTTTACCTGACCAAAGGCGAAGCTCGATTCGATAGAAGCTATATTGGGTAGGCGGGTTAGTTGTTTACGGATGAACTGCTCGTAGCTTTTTAGCGATTCACTGACTACATGCAATAGGTAGTCGTGATTGCCCGTCATCAGAAAACACTCTAACACCTCGTCAATCACTTCAATGTGCTGCTCAAAGTCTCGCATGTTCTCTTCTGTCGGCTTTTCAAGTTTCACCAACACAAACACATTGACTGGCAGGCCACACGCTTCTTGGTCGACACTGGCGTGGTAACCACGAATTATCCCTTGTTTCTCTAATGCTCGAACTCGGCGTAAGCAAGGAGAGGGCGACAGTGCTACTCGATCGGCCAACTCTTGATTAGACAGCCGAGCGTTGTTTTGCAGTTCAGCCAGTATTTTCTTGTCGATCTCGTCCATTGGCATAATCCATCAATATTGAATTTAGTTTGGCAATATTATTGCTCAAAGTGTATGTCTTACTTCGCAAATAGCAATTTTTGGCATCTGTACAAAACTAAAATTAAAGGAGGAACAATAAGCATGGAATGACTTAGGAATTATGAATACATCAACTCAACTTAGCCCGCTGCGTAAAACAACCAAACATGAACAAGCAGAAGCCCTTGCCATTGAGCAAGCAAAGCATTTTGGTATCGACCCAAACAGTGATTACGGCGTCACGCTGATTGAACTGGCGACGACACTGTACCAAGCCAATACCAAGACACACGATCTTTGGGCATTGACGGTTGATGGACTTTCAGAACTCGACAAGAGTGACCGAATCGCTTGGTTTAACGCCAAACGTTTCTTGTCATTCCAGATCGCTAAGATCCTCGACAACCTGCAAAACCCAATGCGTGCTACTTACCAATCTATTGCCACCAATAATGGTAATTTTGCGTCTAAAGGTGCGTATCCTATCTTCGATAATGTTGCTGCTATTTTCTCTGCCAGCCCGGTTATTACGCGCACCGCGACCTATTTGTTTGCGTGTACAGAATGGATTGAAGATGCGTTCAACGGTAAAGAACCACTGCACGATATTTACTCTCGACTGCTTAATCCAACATCGATTTCACTGGCTAATCACATGGTCGATATTGAGGCAGGCTCTAGAGCCAACGAGTACCTCGCATGGAACTTTAACTCCGGTATGGCGGCTATTGATGGGTTGTTGAGCCACTTGCTCGGGCATGAAGACATTGTCTTGGCTTCACGCAATATCTACGGTGGTTCTTACCAGCTGTTGGAAGATTGGTTTGGCAAACCTTCTAATCTGAATGTCGCGGTAGAGTGGGTGGATGGTTACTCCGGTGATGAGTTTGCGACGCGCCTTGATGAGGTTGCTGATAAATACGCAGATCGCATCGCTGCAGGTAAGAAAATCTACGTTTACCTAGAGTCACCGTGTAACCCGCATGGATACGTGTTGGATGTTGCTAGCATCAGTAAAGCTGGTCACTCTCGTGGTTGGGATGTGATTGTTGACTCGACAGTGGGCACGCCTTTATTACATCCAGTACTCAAACGTGATGACGTTATGGAAAGACCAGATTATGTGATTCACTCCTACACCAAAGAACTGGCGGGTTCTGGCACCACAACTGCTGGGGTTGTGATTGGTCGCAATGAGACTATGTTTGTGCCAAAAGGAGAGGAGGTCACTTTCACCAAGTCCAACGGTGATGAGGCCAAAATCCTATGGAACGAAACGCTGTTTTGGAATGTGTACTACATTAAGGGTGCATTCCTAGATGCAGATAAAGCGTTTGAAGTGCTCAATGGTATGAAAACGTATGAGATGCGAGTGGTGCAAAAAACGATTAATACACTGACTCTCGCGAAGATCTTTGATGCCCACCCAGACATCAATGTGTCGTGTCCAGCTTTGCCAGACAGCGATAACTATGAGCACTGCCAGAACAACATGTACTTGGGGCTACCAGCGGCGCTTTTCACTATCGATATGGAAGGTAACGGCGATCGTGCGCCAATCAATCGTGATGGGTTTAAACAGTTCTTCGACATGCTTGAGCCCGCTATCGGCATGCAAGTGAGCTTAGGGCAAACCAACACCGTGGCGCTGTGCCCAGCACTGACTACGCACTCAGAACTCAGTGATGAAGCGCTCAATGAAGCAGGCATCAAACCGACCACAATGCGTATCTCTATCGGCTTAGAAGATCCTCGAATGTTCATTGCTCATATTGTCGAGGCGGCTAAATTGTCGATTGACCGCAACCACGTAGATTTCTCATCCAGCTTCCCGAGTGGTGACAATATCGATGAAATCTATATGCAAACTTATATGGATGTACACCAGAGGTTTGTGAAGAGCTTGCCGAAGTTCAGTCAGCTGAGTCAGTAACTTAGCTCGGTAACTTAGCTCAGTAAGGAAAGTTAACAAGATTAGTCAGTTAAAGGCCGTCAATAAAAAAGCACCCCGCTGACTTAATAGTCGGTAGGGTGCTTTCTCGATATAGAACCAAGTGACCATATTGGTTTACCAAGTCACTTACTATTTTGGCTGGTGGCCTGTCTTCTTCGCAAGCTCTTGCATAGCCTCGGCAAACGTAGTTGTTCCGCCCTTCGCTTTAACCTGAACCACCTTATATCCTTGGCTTTCCAGCGCTTGGCGCTCTTCTAAAACGGCTTTGTCATCTGGTTGACTGCCTTGCACAGGCTGATGAATGTAATACCCTTCTAATTGACCATCTTCGACCAGTTGGTGATGTTTCAGTGCATTGATATCAAAATTCATAGTAAGTCTTTTCGCTTTAAATGGAGAGTCTCTGTGGCAAAGGCCGCGAGTCTTTATAATTTTATGGTTTGTACAATAGGCATTTTAACCATAAGAAGCCAGTTCAAATTAAGCAATCTAATGGAATGTAACTGGGTACGGTTTACTTCTTCAATCTCTTATTGCTCGTAGCGAAGGAAAGGGGAGGAACGGAATTCTAACGTTACAATACACCCTTATCTGACCTTTTAGCTCAACCATTGAGCGAAATCGGTACAAATCATCAACCTTTCCAAATGTGGAATCCACACTTCTTTTATTGGCTCTATTTTCCAATTGTGAATGGTTATAACCTAGTTTTCGTAGAAAAGAGAATCGAATAAGCCGTGAGCGCGGCGCTTTATAACGAATGAAAACTAGGCTCAAGCATGAATGAAAATTTTTATAGATATGCGATTTACACTGTTTTTTCAGCGGCAGCTTTGTTCTCCGCTTTTTTAGTCACCTCAGATAATGTTTCCCCTTTTACCACTCAAGCGACTTTGTATCGTAACGTGGCGACCATTGCGCCAGAAGTGTCCGGCGTAATTACCGACGTCATGGTTAGTAATGGCGAGTTGGTTGAAAAAGGTCAACCATTATTTGCTATCGATGCCAGTAGCTACCAATTGAAAGTGGCACAAGCGCAAGCCGAACTGAATCAAGCGCGTGATTCTGACTCAGCGAAATGGCAGCAATTAGCAGCAGCGAAACAAACACAAAGCCAACGAGAATTCGAATATCACAACGCGAAACAGAAACTCGCACGTAACCAAAAACTGCGTAACAAAGGGCTTGCGACTGAACAAGATCTTGATGATGCAATCACCAATACACAAGTTGCGAGTAGTGCGGTTGAAGCTGCGAACGCGGAAGTGAAACGCATTGAGGTTGAGTTATCGACCCAAGACCGCACAGCGGCCATTGAATTAGCAGAAGCAAAACTTGCCAGTGCGGAACTGGATTTAGGCCACACTCAAGTCGTCGCGCAAACGGAAGGTGTCGTGACCAACTTACAATTGCAATCGGGCAGTTATATCACTCAAGGCACTTCATCATTGCTGCTGGTGGACGAAGCTCATGCGTGGATCAGTGCAGACTTCAATGAGAAAGGCATTGATAAGCTTACTAATGGCCGCGAAGTTTTGGTCTCTTTTGATGCGCTACCGGGCAAAGTCTTTACGGGTGAAGTGAGTAGCCAAGAGCGTGCGATTTACGACACCAATAATGCCAATGGCAAGCTGTCTAGCGTGACTAATGATACGCGTTGGATCCGTGAGCAACAGAAAGTACGTACCCGCATTACCGTTAACGAACTGGATCCTTCGATGATCTCAGGTTCACGAGCGAGTGTGATTGTTGAAAGCGGTAACCCAATAATGCACGTTATTGGCTCGGCTTGGATTCACTTGGTTTCAACATTTCGCTACATCTATTAATAGGAGATGACTATGTGGACATTCGAAAACACTGCACAGGGTCAGTCTCAACGTAATGAAGCGCTGCGCGTCGCACTTACTGTGACGATTTGTATGGTGTTGGGAAAGCTACTAAACCTAGACTCTCCCGTTTATCTGGCGTTGTATCCAACCATCATCATGACCAAGAATAAAGATTACTCTTGGCTTGGCCTGATCCGTACTTTGTCACCCACTTTATTGGCTGCAAGTACAGCGCTGGTGGTGACTGAGGTATTTTCACAGCATCCGTTTGTGGTGTGGACCATTAGCCTGTTCTTCTTCGATTTTATGCGTCGTCGAGCTACTACACCGGCAAAGAAAGGTCAAATGTTGATGCCAACTTTCAACTGGATTTTGATTGTCGTGTTTGCTCAGCACACCACCATGGATATGCCGATGCGTATTCATGAAATTTTGTTATCCATGTTGATTACCATGGTAGTAGCAAAAACCATGGTGGCTCTGTTCCCTGTTGAGCAAGGAAGCAAGCCTCCTGTATTTAAAGAACAGCCTGTCACATTTGAGAACAGAGCAATTTCACTCGCGTTGATTGGTCTTGGTTTGGCATTCTTGATGATTGTCGACATCATCTCTGCAACGTTCTGCATGGTGCCAGTGATTGCTGCTGCAACCCAAACCACACACAAAAGCTTTATCGACGTGGTTGACCGCCGTTTTCAAACTCAAGTAGGCGGCTGTGCAGTAGCCGCGGTGTTCACCTTGTTGATGGCAGGGCATCAGTCTACATTCGGTTACTACACCATAGTGTTGGGTTTATTTGCCTTTATGATCACCGCATCAATGGCCAAAGCGAAAGGTTCAGCCAGAGACGTTCATGCCGATGCGTTATTAGCGACCATGCTGCCGATTCAGTTGTACATGACCAGTAGTAATTTGGGGTTGGAAAGTACCTTCCTACGCGCTTGGGAGCTGACTGTGACTTTGTTTGTGCTGTGGGCTTTGTGTCATTTTGTTCGTAAGCCTAATGGTGAAGAGCCGGCACTCGTTCTCTAATAATCAAATCCGGCCAACCGATTATGGTCTGATTTGATTGCGCCTTTCATAAAATTAAAAAATGCTTTTACTTTGGCTGAATCTTCTAAATCTTTATGAGTCATCATCCATAGGTCTGTATTTTGGTGCATCACTTCCATATCTACTCTTTGCAGAGTTCCCTTACTGTTACCTAAAAAGCAGGGTAAGTAGGCTAACCCCATCTGATTTTCAGCCGCGATGATCAGGGGCTCAAAAGAGTCGGCTTTCATGACAATTTTGTCTTCCGAAATCAGTTCAGAAACCTGTAGCGAAGCACTGCCTCTATGCATCATTAACCAAGATGCAGACTTTAAGGGGTGCTTACTCTTAAGGCCATTTATATATTCTGGCGATCCGTAAACACCAAAGGCAATTTTACTTAACTTGGTCCCAACTAAATGGGCTGGCAACTCATTTGCCGGGCGAATCGCGATATCTGCATCTAGGTGTGAAATATCCAATTGACGAGATGTGAGGCTGAGTTCTAACTGAATTTTTGGATAAAGCCGATGAAAAGCAGCCAAATGAGTACCCAGAATGAGGCGAGATAACGCATCGGTCGTCGTTATTCTTAGCGTACCTTCTAGCTTCAATTCCTGTCCAAAAACCTTGTGCTCCAATTCTCTTACTGTGGATTCGATAGCGAGAGCTGACTCCAGAAGCTTTTGCCCTTCAACCGTTAGTTTGTATCCGGTAGGAAGTTTATGGAAAATTCGTAATTTGTGACGATACTCAAAGGTGTCAATACGACGTAAAACGGTGCTGTGGTTTACACCAAGTGCTCTTGCCGCGGCCGACAGGGATCCTTCATTCGCCACTGTTAGAACATATTGCAGGTCATCCCATCTTATGTTGTGCATTTGCGCATATCCAACGTGTTCAATTAGTGAGTTTACCAAAAATTTAGCACAGCTATAGTTATCTCAACAAGGCAACAAACAGAACTGAAGTTCAAAGCATGCACTGATGGCACTTTTAATCTCCCACGCATTGAGCTTCAAAATTGACAATCAGGAGAAAGAAAATGTTAAAGAAAAATCTACTTATCGGTCTAGCGAGTCTTCTGGCTTTCTTTCAATTCACTCCAGCCCTTGCAGATGAAACAAAAGCAGTCGATTCAGCAAAGACACTAGAAACGGCTCAAGCATTCTTATGGGCGGCAGGCTCAGGTGATATGGCAAAACTCGAGTCATTAATGGCCGATGATTTTGTCTGGCACAACGAAGGTGACGCCGACATCCCTTGGATCGGTAACTGGGAGTCAAAAGAAAAAGTGCTCAACACTTTCTTTCCTCTATTTGGCGCAGGTTTGAAAGTCACAAGCTGGTCAACAGACTATAGTTTTGTAAACGGCGACCAAGCAGTATTCATGGGCAGCATGAGTGCCATTGCGAATGAATCTGGTGTAGACACGGGTAAATTCAGCTGGGCGGTTCGAGTTCAGGTTGAAGATGGCAAAGTGAAGAGTTGGAACTGGTTTGAGGATAGCTACGCAGTATCTAAAGCTTATCACGCCAAACAGTAACCACAGTGACCAATTAGGTTGTAAAGGCTCGATATGCTGTAGACGTATATCGAGCTTAACTTGGTTTTGAATAGCGACGCGAAGAGCCTATTCAACAATCCGACAGTTAAAAGGACACCTGAGACAATCTAGTTCTGAGTTTCAGTGTACGAGCTAAATAACGTACTTTGGCACTATTAAGTTTGGAGAAACTATCTATGAGCAATAAGCTAGCGAATGCGACTAATCTGTATATGGAAGGTATCCGAGATGGTCATGCATTAGAGGCGGTAACGAAGTACACCGGTCAACGTTATACTCAACATAGCACTGGGGTTCGCAACGGTATTGATGGTTTTGTTGAGTTCTTCGAACCGTTCTTAAAACGCTGCCCTGTTAGAGACATAAAGATCATACGTTCAATCGTCGATGGCCAATTCGTGTTTGTTCAAGCATTCCAAGATATTAATAATGGCGAATATAAGTGGGTGACTACGGATCTATTCGATACCGATAATGACGATAAAATTATTGAACATTGGGATGTGATTTCTGCCTTCGAAGCTCAACCGACGGAAGGGGAAGGTCGACTGCAAGGGCCAATCAATCATACTGACTTAGATAAAACAGAGGAGAATAAGAACCTTATCCGTGATTTTTTATGTGATGTCATGGTACTAGGGCAGAAAGACAAGCTATCAAAGTATCTCCAGCACGAAGAGCTAGCCGTTTATCAAGCCTCAGATGTGAGCCCTTTAGATAGCTATATTGGTGGCTATGACCAAGTGTTCAAGATTGTCGGTCAAGGTAACTTCGTAGCAGCTTACAGCCGAGTTATTGATAATGGTCTCGAGGTTGCGCGTTTTGATCTATTCCGAGTTGAGGGAGGTCAAATTAAAGAGATATGGGTAAACCAAGAGCCCGTGCCACCAAAAGCAGAATGGGTAAATGGCGGAAAATTCTAGAGTTGCTTTAAGGGAGTTACGCCAATAATGCTATCGCTAAAACAAACCGAAAAAGCGCATCCTTGCTAACCTTACTGGTTGTGTGTGTTTAACCTCTTGAATCTTAGCCAACATGTTTTGTGATGGAAGAGTATTTACACTGTTTTACAACTCGCCTTAACGCTCAACAATGCAATCGCGCCCTTGAGATTTTGCGTCGTAGAGGGCGTTATCCGCTCTTTTAATTAATGAATTCCAGTCATCGTTTATGAGGGCTTGAGTCACTCCAATGCTGACAGTATACGTGCCAGAAGAGAGCTCTTGATTGGAGTTGTGTTTTGCGTGGTTTCTTATTCTTTCAGCTATCTGCATTGCTTGAACTTTATTCGCTCTAGGTAACATGACAACAAACTCTTCTCCACCATAGCGAAAACAGAAATCGCTTGTGCGGCATGTATCTTCAAGAATTTGACCAAAGTGCTTAATCACATCATCTCCCTTGTCATGACCATAGGTATCATTAATTTTTTTGAAGTGATCTAGGTCGGCAATCAGTACAGAAATGTCACTCTCTCGGCCTGGTTGAACAAGCTTGGGTATCAGTTCTGCTAGGCCTCTACGGTTATAAAGGCCGGTTTGTTCATCAGTGATCGATGAACGATAGGTCTGCTTCAACAAACGATCAGTTAAGATCCAAAACACTGAAAATGCGAGGCTAACAATTGTGATTGTCATGATAACGAAAGACAATTTATGAATATCTGATATCAGGTAATAGTTCGAATTCGTTCCTTTGGTATGAGCAAGTACGCCCCTAATTGCCATATAGAGAATGTTGATAAACAGGGTCAGATTCAACAGACACTTTGCTTCTCTGTTATCGTGCTTTTCCCCTGAATAGTTTGCACAGAGGGCTAAGATACATATCGTCACAACGAGAATACTTCGAGCCTCGAGCCTCGATCCTAGAAGTTACAGAAGGCGCAATTAGGGCGCTATAAAGGAAGAAGCTAATGCCAAGGGAGCTAATGATGATTGATATTACGAGAAAAGATCGACTTGCTCCGCGTAACACGGTTATACCGACGAGTAACAAACCAAAAGCCGTTGCGTATGCACCATTGGAAAGAAAAACAATGGATTCTGAAGATTGAATAACGCCGAACGAAAGCGGGGTAACACTGGCTCCTAACAGCAAAGCAGCATAAGCAATATAATTTACCCCTAACGTGGTGCCTGCGAGTATATATTTATGCGTTAACAACATAGCACTCGCAACCGTAGCTGCTAACAAAGAGGTATATATAGCTAAGGTGTGTACATCCATGAAATCACCAACAACGTAAAAATGAACTCTCTCAATTCAGTATTGCGCAATTTGTATTATGAATGTTTAGTAGTTAATCATTATTAAACTATATGCTGATGCAGATCAATTTTTGCTCAGGTGCATTTGTAAGCGTAGGGCAAGGTGCGAGTTATTCAGGAGCCTAACCTTAGCTTTGTTATACCTTTATTTTAAATTCTCTAAGCCCGATGTATCGACGCCTTTTAAGGTGTCTTTTGCTACTTCATCTAAATCCGTCGTTGTCGATTTTTGAGGATAACTAGCAGCGGCACCTTTACCGATCGCTGTTGCTTCTGCTTGTAGCTTTTTCCCCTCAGACTCACCCGCGATCCAGCCTTGCTTGTAGTCACTGTCTGATTCAAAACGCTTTCCATCTTTTATGTAGTTTTCGAAGCTATTGCCGCTTTCTTGCATGCCGCTATGCCTACCGTCATGAAAACCTTGTATGTAAGAGGTGTTGTGACCACTCTCAATCAAAGCACTATCACTTGTTCCGCATCCGGACAAAAGAAAAACCAATAAGATTAAAAACAGTTTATTCATACTCAAAGCCTCGGAACTCAGTCGTCTAAATGATAAGAATAGACCAAGATCATCTCGCAAAGGCATAACAGCGCTCTAGGCGGGAAAGCTTGTTTGAGAATCATGATATTCAAAACTTGAGAGAGTAGAGTTACTACTGCCTTATTAGATCTAGAACGATAGCAAATCACTGGGTGGTAATTTGCTATCAATTACAGAGTGAATATCCGTTGTGCATATTGGTAAGTTCAAGAATTAAGACGAGGTGACTTATTGCTTATTTGAACGGTTAACGATAAAACTCAATATCACGACTGCAATACTAAAGCCCACAACACCAATCCAACCCGCACGTTCAAATACCTGAATTCCCACAAATGAACCAAACGCACCACCGAGATAGTAGCCAAGCATATAGATTCCGTTGATACGACTTTGAGCTTGTGGGTCAATTGAGAATACGCGTACTTGGTTCGATACTTGAGCGCTAAATACCCCAAGGTCGATGAGAATGATACCGACGATCAATCCAGCCAATGTGTCAGCGAAAAGCCCCGATATAATAAAACCAGCAGTAATAATAACTAACGCCATACTGATCATGTTTCGAGAGCCAAACTTGCTCACCAGTGACCCTGAAACTTTTGCTCCAATGACTCCAGCAAGAGCAATAACACCAAACATTCCTGCCTGTTGTGCATTGTAGTTAAACGGAGATTCACTGACATGCAGAGCTAACGTCGCCCACAGCGCATTGAACGAAGCAAACCAAAGCGCGCCAGTTAAAGCGGAAGTACGCAGTGTCGCATGCTGCTTGATTAACGTGGCCATGCTCGCAACCAGTTTAAGGTAAGGTATTTTCGTTGTCGGCGTGTTCGTCGGTAAAAAGGCATACAGCAACACACCAAAGACCATCGCAATAATTGCTGACATCATAAATACCGCGCGCCACCCAAACTGCTCACCGATGAACCCACTGAGTGTACGCGAAAGCAAGATGCCCACAGTTAGGCCTGTCATTAATGTGCCAATGACTTTTCCTTTCGTTTCTGGAGTACTTAGTGACGCTGCAAATGGAATCAGCTGCTGAGTGATGTTGGCACTCAAACCAATCGCAAAACACGCAACAACCAGAGCCACTAAGCTAGATGCAGTAAACGCGACAAAAGATGACAACACCAACATGACAGACAAGATCGCTATTAGGCGTCTGCGGGGTAACGTGTCTCCTAAGGGCGATAAGAATAGCAATGCCACGGCATAACCAATCTGACCGGCAGCTGGCACTGCGCCTAGCTGTTCGCTTGTTAACCCTAGCTCTGCGCCGATCTTAGGTAAGATGGGTTGGTTATAATAAAGGTTTGCAGCAGTTGCCGAGACTGCGCTCGACATCAGTAATAAACGTCCTGTGCTCAACACTTCTGTAGTCAATTTTGACATGGTGACACCTTAACTTTGGTTCATCGTTTTAATGAATGATTTCGATGAGCTAAGTCTAAGGTTAGCGATTGAATAACAAAAATAACCATTTGATTTAAATTCTATACGAATCTGGTATAGATAACTTTCTAAGCCATGTTTTGTTGAATCGCCTCAATTTCACTCTGTACGACAGCAACAAAGACACTGGCTGTAGGGGATAGAGTATGCGAATGGTGTGTCATCACTAATGGCATTTGTACGTCCACAGATTCAAGATTAACAAATACACATCCCTCACTGCGTAAATCACGAATTGCATGCGGTGCGATAGAT
Organism: Vibrio sp. 10N.222.55.A1; assembly: GCF_041473835.1. Taxonomy (NCBI): domain Bacteria; kingdom Pseudomonadati; phylum Pseudomonadota; class Gammaproteobacteria; order Vibrionales; family Vibrionaceae; genus Vibrio; species Vibrio sp. 10N.222.55.A1. The sequence goes on from NZ_JBFRSX010000048.1 coordinate 22,347, forward strand.
ACACCTAAGCCAGAAGAGACTTGGGTTAACACGGTTTGCATGTTGTTGGGTTGTTTTTTTATATTTGGAGAGAATCCAGATAGGTCACATTGAGTAATGATGGAGTCAAATAATCCTACCGCTTGTTCACGTTCAAATAAGATGAAAGGGTCTTGCTGCAGTTGTTTCATTTGAATGGTGGAGTATTTAGCCAACTCGTGGGTGACGGGCAAAACAGCAACAAGCTTATCTGTATAAATCGTCACCGAGGTGTAATCATCAACAAGCAGGTTCGGCAGTGGGCGAGAGAAGCTAATATCGATCTCTCGTTTGTCCAGAGCTTCGATCTGTTCAGAAGCCGTCATCTCAACAAGATCAACATCAATATTGGGGTTTTCAGCAATATACTGTCGAACTAAACGAGGCAAAAAGCTCAGAGTTGCGCCTCCAAGATAACCAATAGTTAAAGTACCAATACAACCAGAAGAAGCTCGAATCGCGGACTGTTTTGCTTGTTCCGTTTGTTCGATGAGTCTAATCGCATCTTTAAGTAAGTGCTGCCCTGCGGCGCTAATGACGACTTCGCGAGATGTACGGAAAAATAGGCTCACTCCAAGTTCGTGTTCAAGGCTTGTGATATGGCGGCTAATGGCAGGTTGAACGGTATTTAACTCTTTTGCAGCTTTTGAAAAACTGCAATGTGTCGCGACAGCCACAAAGCTTTTTAGTACTTTGATTTCCATATAGCCTCAATATAAACCTAGGTGATAAAAAAGCGCTAACTTGCGCCTATATTGCTTTTATTATCAATCACAAAGACCTTGCTAGCAAACCTTAGGGTAATAACGTTTGCAAGGCTCTGGTCACTTGTGAGAGTGGGGCGATAATCCTACGTATTCAGCTTTCAAACTTTTAGTTTTCGAGCTCTTCGTTTTCGAGATTGCGCCGAACTAAATCGTGCATTTGTTTTACAGTCATCAGTGCTAACCAGGTAATTTCTTCTACTGAACGTTGACCCGTTGTGGAAGTTGGGTTGTGGGCTTCAATCACAGATTGATAAATTGAATCGCCGCAAGCCTCTTCTATTGGCATAGCTCTATATAGTTTGGTTTATTTGAAAGCTAATCTATGAGGTTTAAGACAGTAAGATAGGGTTCAAAAATAGACAGCTTGGTAGTTGATGGAATCAGTACAGAACGAGATTCGACTTAATCCTATCTTCTCGCTGCGATTGTATTCCTTGATCGAGTGGTCAAAGCCATAGGCTGTCGACGGGGCCATATATTGAGTTATGCCTTGCTGTGTCGCTGTTATTTCATCATGGCCATGACCGCAGAACACGTCACGAACGCGATATTTTCGAAGCACTTTCATCACATCAGTATCGTTCTCTAGGCGGATCGCTTTCATCCAATCTGCACCGACTGGAATGACAGGGTGGTGAACAACCACGATAGGATCATTGGCCTTTCTCAATTGTTGTTTTAGCTGAGCCATGCCGCGGTTATCAATACGCCCTGAACCAAGTGGGTGGCGGCTGTCTAGCGGCTTGAAGCTTGAGTCTAGGAACACAAACTCTCGTTCACCGATGGTGGCTTTGTCGGTGACATAAATCGTCGAGCCTTTTAGCTCTGTGCGCATTAAGCGAGAGTCATCATGATTACCCGCAATCACGTAAATGGATTGGTCGCTAATGTGTTGCCTAATGAATGCCTCTAATCGAACGTAGTCGCCAGACTTTGGGTTACAACAAATATCACCAGTCAGAAAGATGGTCTTGCATGCCGTGTCTTTGTTGACGTATTCCAGTGCTCTGCGCAGGTTCTCATAGCTGGATTCATCGGAAAGGTGGCAATCACTGATTTGGTACACGGTATTCATTGTTATTGTCCGGTAATTCGATACGTAGAATTAAAAGTGATAGAAAAATGCCTGCTAAATCAGCAGGCATTTATTGGTGTTATTTCGCTTTTGATGCGGCGTGGTGTTCAATCATGAAGGCAATAGCTTCATCGTTTAAACAAGATTTACTCACATATTGGCGCTGTTTACCGATATGCAGGATAAAACCAAGATCGGTCTGCTCAAGTTGGTCGATGTCACTCCACGCGATGGTGTTGGTCGCTTTGTGGTTTTTGTAACTTACTCCGTTAGCGTCACCTTGAAAGACAATTTTGCTGCCTGCGCCTGAGCTGATTTTTTGTCGCCATAACCACCAGGTTCTTTTGCAGTACACACTGAATGCTTCAATCACACTCAAAACAATAAAGAACCAGCCAACATAGCCGTTAGGTAATAGTTCAAATTCCAGTAGAACCACACCAAAAATAAGAAACAGTATTCCTTTTAAGTAGGCTTTTGGAAATTGAGTCGGAAGGCTAGTTTGATCATAACACTCCGCGAAAAACGTCTTGTCGAGTTTGTATTCTGTAGTGAAACCGGGTTCTTTAGACATGTGAGGCTACTTTATGGTTCTCTGTGAATGGGCTGTCAGTGGGCAGGTGTCCCACGCTGCAATTTTGCAACTTGATTATTGTATCGCTTCTCACTGTTTTTATTTAGATATTTTGGCTCTGTTTTGTAAATCGATGATACTTAACGGGTCTATTCTAACTTTAGCTATCAGACTAGTGTAGGGGCATCTTTAAAGTCACCTAAAAAATTGGTGATGGGATGGATAGACCTGTGGAGTCACCCGGTTGTTGGGACTACTGGCATTTTTGGATAAAACTTCGATCTCATTTTGTTGGTTGATGGAGTCTATAGTGATTAGTGTGCTTTATCACTGCTGTTGAGGGTGCTCTAACAGAATAAATATATGAAGCTTGCAAAGTTCATCACCGTTCACTCTGAGAGGCCATACCCAAAGCGATACCTTGGGCATGGCCTTATTCTATTTCAGTTTTAGGATCAGTACTCGATGAATAATGACACCTGCTTAACGTTAATGAAGAAACTTCTTTCATAGGGAGAAGAGGTAAGAGCAATATCTAGTTTGTTCAACCCAGACACTCTCTTCTCATTTAATGCTTCTAATAGTTTAGAGTTGGTAAACCTAAGCGTTTGACCTGCTTCTACGTTGTTGAATGTAGTAAGTGGATTACTCCATGCTGCACATATTGTAAAAGACTCACAGAACGTGTCGTAATCCAGTGTGTTTGGAGACCAAGTTTGATTAACGATATGCGCAGTCACATTGTTGAATGGAAATTGAAGGGTTGAATCTCCGAAGTCAACAATAAGCGTAGCCTGTTTGATTTTCCCTCGAACCTCACTTAAGTCAAAACTCGCTAGTGTTTCGTAGTCGTATGGGATTGAAGCCCCCGCTCTCAAGTAACCACCGACACGATGTTGCGTGACTTGTGTTGCCGGGGTTGCTTGCCAGTTTTCTCTTTCCAAACCGAATAGGTTAGAGGGGAGGGTCACATTCACTGGCGGACTGAAATCAGAGGCTTGGTATGGTGGAGTTTGACCGAGAACTCCTTGTCGATAGGAGTCAACGCCACTGTAGATTAGCAGTGCGTTCAGTTCATAAGGACCATCGGCTTGCTTAAACGTGTCACCAGGAACGGTAAACTTGATGGTGTTTTCGCCAGCCTCAAGCGGTTCTTGGAAACTCACTAGCTCTAAATACTCTCCGGCTGCACCAACGATATTTACCGAACCTGTGTAAGTTCCACTGCGCGTAACATGGATAGGAAACTCAAAACTCAGCGAATCAATGTAGGTTCCATTTTGCGACATAGTCGGTGTGGTGACTAAACTCCCCGTGACTTCAATCGGTTCGCGGCAACGCTCAAAAGATGCTAAATCAATAAATTCTTCAAACTGAATTCGAGGGGCTGAAATTCGTATGTCATCTTGAGTGATTGCGTAGATGATCGTCGGGTTGGAGGTCAAAGTAGACGCTGAATCAAACGCGCCAAAAATATCTTCAGTTGAGTACTGTAGAGTGACGATTTGCTTCGCAGGTTTGAGTTGCAGACGTTTGCTTGTGTTCAGCTCGTCAATTCCATCGGTGAGGTAACCATGAATGGCAAAATCCCCCGCGGATTTAACATCAAGTTCCAAGCGCTGCTCTAAGGCAATAACACAGCCTTCAGAGGAAAACAGTGGAGCGAGTGAGAGGCTGACAAATTCAATGTCAGAGGGTAGTACGTGGATTTTTTTACTTGTCTGGCGAGTGATAGTTGTTCCATATTCTTCAAAAGACGTTATGCCTTCAATTAGATAATCCCCTTCAGCGGGTGGAACGAAAATATTGCTGTAGACACCATCTTTAGCAATAGCATCGAAATTGACACCCTCATCTTTAAGCGTCAGGCGTGTTTTTATTCCAGCTTCATCAATGATCACTGCGCTGGTTTGGGCACCTGTGATTGGATTCCCTTTGTTTGTCAGTAATGCAGAAACGGGAACTGGTTCACCGACCACAAATTGGTTTGCAGCTATCGCCATGCCAAACGCAATAGGGGATTGGATCGCAACCTGAGCAATAATTACTGTGTTGTAACTTGGGTTTGGAAAATCAACGACGATCTTCCATTCGCCAGGTTCAGGGTTAGTTACTTCAGGCAAAAATAAATAGCTGCCCGGTAGCGGCGGACTTTGTGTGTCACCTGAAAGTATGTTCGCTTGCACATCATTGGATGATGTTGCGACTTGCCCGTTAGGCTTGACTAAATATACGGTTGCATCATCCAACGGCACGATGATTTCTGCTTTTAGGGCTTCCGCTTTGTCGATGGTAAATAGCATTGTGACTTCGTTATCGTTACTAGTCACTGGTTGAGATAGTGTCGTGCTTGTACTCATCCCAACGGGTATTGCATTACTGGCGATAGCCGGTGTGATGAAGGTACAGAAAAGACTGAACACCATCACTAATTGCTTGATGAATTTCATTGTGGCCACTCCTTAGCGCATTGAAATAATTTGTTGTAGAAAGCGTTCAACGTTTTGTCCCGTTTTCATTGTTGAGTGGTTAGCCAATACGTTACCCAATGCATTGGTATAACTTGGGTTAGCGCTTGCCAAGGTCACAACAACATCATTTTCTTGCGGTACTGTTTGAATGGCTTGGTAACTGACTATGGTGATTGGATGAGCTTGTGGTCCATGCACACTTGGCATTGTGACCGATTGAGTTTGAGTATCGAGGTAGGCCGCAGAACTAAAGCTTCTTAGCGCCTGCCAAGCGGTAACGCCTGCCCAACGCGATCCCCACGGGAATAGGCCAACGATATCAGGATCTTTCTCAATAACACCGTCTTGGTTGAGATCGGCATTTGCCCCAATAGAAAATGTATTTGCAATATTGCCGCGAGTACGCATTTGGATCGCGTTTGATGCTGTATCCGTTGTTAGATCACGGATACCAGGCATTTTAGGACCCGCAAACGGAATATTTGGGAGTTGCATGTACTTGCCAGCGTAATTATTTGGATCGGTACTGACGTTACTGTAGATATCGGCGTAGTGGTCCATTTTTATCACCGACAAATCTGCTGCGACGCTACCAAGGTGAGGTGTGGAGAAAGTAGAAAGGGAGGTTATCTCAAAGGAAGGGCTAAGTGCTTTGAGGTTTTGGGTATCTAGCCCGCCTTTACTGTGTGCAATGACGTGAACTTTGTCGGATTTCAACTCATCGAGAAAACCCTGAATTTTGTTGTTCAAGATATTAGCGTTAGTCGCTGTGGTTCCATTTTTGTCAGCAGAGAAACGAGTATAACGAATGCCATAGTCATCAAGTGTAGAAAGCACGCCTGGAGCCGTATCATCATCCCAAGTGTCTGATTGTGCAGCAATGCCATGAGCAAGAATCACAGGAATGGCAACATCAAACTCGATTGAGACCCAATCGACAGACATACACCAGTTGTCTCCCGTATTGCCAGTATCAATATCGACGCGAATCTCATTGTTTTGGCCGAACTTGACATCACTGATATCGACTTGAAGGTTAGTATCCGTCCAACGGTTATCAGCGCCTTGCAGCGTACCTAAAGACTTTCCGTTAAAAGATACGATATCTATTTCTGGAGCAATATTACTGACGTTGGCATTGGAGTCTATGTCGAAGACCGGCATGCTAATCCTTGCGTTAGAACCGAGAACGCCTTTTTGCTGCATATCGCCCAGTTTACTTGGGGCAATTCTCCCGTCACTTTGTAAAACGTTGGGGCTGACAACCATAGGAACAGGTAAAGAGATAAGTAGAGGTCCGCCAGAAGCATAGGTACAACCGGTATCCAGACCAGGACCAGAATTGACAACATAAACGCCGAGTACTTCTTGCGGTGGGGCTATCCCAGAGCTTTGTGAACGCATCGAGAAATTACGCAATTCGTGTGAATCAGGTATATCTTCGGCACTCGCGAAACTCGGAGAAAGTAACAAAACACTGAGCGTGGCGCTCGGAATGTATAGTTTCATTTGTTTACCTTTGAGTATAGGTTATCCAAGAATTTGGTTGAAGAAAGCTCTATCTGTAGTTGTAAGGTAAAGGCTTGGAGTTTGATGTGAAATTTATTGGGTATAATTTCGGCTTGTTACTCAATTGATAAAACTGCTGCTCTATTTTTTTTCAAAATAGGAAGAGTGCGATCGTAGTTTCTGGATTGCGGAAGTTATGTCCTTATTTTCAAAAGGAGGGGGATAGTGCTCTAATATTGTTAGAACAATCTAAGTTAGTTTATGAAAGAGTAGCTAAGAATAGGAAAATCAAAGTTGGATGTAGGTTTGTTACAGAACTACATAGAGCGCGCTGTTCTGAATGGCTGACTACTAACCTAACTGGCTGTGCAAAGTTAGGTTAGTAGAAATTATGTGGCTGTTAATTCAGATTTGAGAGATAAGGGCTAGTGTTTTTTAGTAAAAATGGTAAAGGTCGCAATAAACTGAGGTTTGTTATTACATCGTTCGCTACATAGTGAAAACAGGCGACATACCGCTGTCTTGTCCACTCATTAGCAACAAGCCAATTAAGACAAGTAAAACACCACCGAATAGCTGTAAATAATGACCTGCGGCTTTTAGTGAAGCACTGTTATTCTTGTTACCTGCTGCCAAATCCAAATAGCGTTTTACCAAGTTCTTGCCTGTTAGTGTCATTATAGCAATCGTCGAGGTTGTGAAAGCAGTACCAATCGCCATGGCAAAAGCACTGACAACACCCATCCAATATAGGCCAACCATGTTTGCGAAAAGCAGTACCATGATGGCTCCGGTGCACGGTCTTACGCCAATCGTCACTATAATTCCAGCATATTCTCGGAGCGTTGAGGCTTTGTTGATTGCGTCTGCATCGGCTACATGCTGGTGGCCGCACCCACAGTCGGCATGAGAATGATCTGCATGAGTGTTAGCTGCGGCTTGCATTGTGCTAGTAGCGTCGATTATCGGAGAAGGGGCTGATATTGATGAACGAAGTGCCATTGGCGAACGCGCTGAAATTGTCGCAGCTGTGTCTGTTGCGAGTGTAGTGATGGCTTTCACTTTCAGCTTAGGCTTACGCATAGCGGTGTAGATGTTTTTCAAAGCCTTCCAACATATAAGCGCGCCGACGACCGCGACTAAGGCAAAGCTTAATGAAACAAACATATTCGCTTTGTCATTCACTACTCGCATGGAAGCACTAAAGCCCCACAGCAACACGCTTACTAGTAAGATTGCGACCAATGCTTGTAAAAAAGCGGAGACGACCGTAAGCACTAAACTCGCCTTGGCTTTGGTTGGGTGAGTCGCTAAGTAAGTCGACACGATAACTTTGCCGTGCCCAGGCCCCAAAGAATGAAGCATGCCATAGATAAAGCTGAACCCGATAAGGTAACTGCCTGCGCCCCAAGGGTTGGATTTAGCTTCATAGAGCAGGTCTGCAAGTTCTGAATTGACTTCTCTTTGCCATTGAATGCTAGAGATAACTAACGATGGCCACATGGACCACAGTTGATACGCACCAATAGCAATAAGCACGAACGCGCCAGCACCAATGAGGTAGTGATTGATTTTGGATTGATTTTTCTTCATTTAACAAGAACCTATATCTGAAATCTTTCTGTTAATTAGTTGCCATGCTTAATCAGCTAGACGCTGACTTAAAGGCTGAAACGAATCACTGCGACTAAGAAGCGGGAACCGCCGCACAATGAAGCTCAACCGATTGTGTAAACAGTTGGCCTAGCGTGTTCTCTGGATCTGCATCGACAGGTAAAGACATTGCATAACTCATTTGCTCTGGCGTCGGGTTAGGCTCGATTAATTCTAAATGGCATTGTCTTGCTAGTTCAGGTGACAATGTCACGTCGCTGTTGGATAGCCACGACATGTCGACAAAGTAACTAGGGTCAAAAATCAATACGCGAAGCGAGTTTCGTGTCACAGGCTTAGGTTTAGAAAGTGGTAGGTCAAATGTTAGAACCATCTTGGCTTTATCACGCTCAAACTTTGCGTTCTCAACCATCTGATATTTGATGGGCTCTTCACCATCATAAAAGTACGTGAAGTAGTGCTCGTACATCATGTTTTCGATTACAGACGCAGCGAGCTTTTTGAATGTTTCAGTTTCTGTATCGGCAGAGACGTCTTCTCCATCCAACATGTACATCGAGGTCATTGCATCAAAAGACCACTCCATAGAGAGACCGGTGATCATGCCATTCTCTCCCTCAATATGAGTTTTCATCTCTATCCAAGAGTGAGGGTGGGCATATAGATTTGGCGCAAAACACAATAATGCTAGGCCAACAGTCAAGCCCTTGAGAGAGCGAAAGCATGTCGAGAAACGGCTTACATAGCGTGTGGAGAGGCGATTGATGACATCGATTAGAATAAATGGCTGTTTCATGAGAAATGATGGTAATTTAGTGTGATGTTATATTATAACAACTCGATGCGTTGTTCACTTCAAATTATAAGCTTGTTTACATTGAAGCCGACTGCAATTCTTGATTTTCAATCCAACCTATTTTTCCTATAAACATCTTTGATTGGTCCCTAATTCGACATTATTCAGACTAGTGTGTGACGTTGAATAGTCGATTAAGCTCTCGGTTGTGCGAGGCCTTTTTGTAATGGGTTTGAGCTTGGCTCTTGATAACAGGCATTAACAACGCAAAAAATACCCCCAATAAAAATACTACCCCCTAGTATATATGGTTATTTGAAAGGTAACTGAGATAGGCTGAAGATGACGGTAAGTTTGGGTGCTTGTGATCTTAGTTATCGATCCAGTAAATCTTATTTTTCACATGATAGTTATTGGCATATGCCAGTAATGGGGCGTATGCTGAACTCCTGATCATCAATAACAGGAAGTTACTATGTTATACGCAGTACCTTGTCGCGACCTTCATGTTGGCAACCACTTTGCTCGTTCCCCACAGATCGCGATTGTCGATGAACAACGACAGATAAAACAGATTGTTCCTTTGATTGACTCCGACACCTCTTGCAATAAAAAGAAGCAATGGATTTCGGTTCTCCGTTCTTACGATGTGAAATCTGTGGTGGTTCGTTATATTGGTAAGAAGATGCTGGCGCACTTGTTCAATAACGATATTCGAGTCTTGGCATCGACAGGTAAGGCAGAAATCGGGGCTTTGGATTTCGACAATCTACGGGAAGTGACCGATCTCGATTATGGTCGCGAGCCGAGAAATAGTGGGTGTGGCAATAAAACGTGCGGCGAAAACGGGCACAAAAAACAAGCTTCGATTCTAATGGTACAGCCTAATCAGCTAGGTGCTATTCGAGGGTTCCGACAATGACCTTTTTGTTGACGCTATTGGGGTTTGTCGGAGTCGTTACATTGATGGCGATAGGCGTGATTTTTTCGCGCAAGCCAATCAAAGGCAGCTGTGGAGGATTGGCGCAGTTAGATATTGAGCGTGAATGCAATTGCAAGGATGTGTGTGAAGGGCAAAGCAAAAAGCTGTATCAGATTACTGAGCCATCAAGCTAAGTATCGAAGTAAGCATCAGAGTTCTCGCTCACTGAGTTAAATAACTTCTGGCTAACACGTTAATTAACTACTTTGAATCACCAACGCGTGACCATTGACGATGCACTTGGCGACTTTAGCTCGTGCACGCTTGATAATGTTGCCGAACGTTTGGCGAGACACCTGCATTTGTTCAGCGGCTTCAAGCTGGCTCAGGCCTTCTTGATCAGCCAAGCGCAAGGCTTCGAGCTCTTCCAATAGCAATTCTTCTTTATGAAGCTCGTCCATAGGAACACCATTGGGCTTAAAACAAGAGTAAGCCGTACGGGTACACAACTGGCGATGTTTTTTTGGTCGAGCCATATCAATCTCTAGCAATCTATGGGTAAAGGTAAGTATGAAGGTTTTCATTCCACACAATCATCGGCGTTGCCAAGTGTGCAGCCAAGGTTTTTTCAACGACAGCGCCATTTGTTTTGAAGCTATTGGCGAGCATGACACTTTAACTAAGCATGAGGCAGTAGCTAAATATAAAACCAGAGCCAAGATTGTACCAACAGATAAAGCTGAGGGCTACGATGGCATCATGCAAGGTGGCATTGTCACTACACTGCATGACAGCGCGATGTTGCATTGTCTATTTCAGAATGATATCAAGGCGATGACGGTGAGTTTAACCTCTCGTTTTCATCATCCGATTTTGATTGGTCAAGAACTGGAAGTTCGTGCCCAATGGGTGAAAAGTAGACGTAATATCTACTTCCTAGAAAGCCAAATTACTCAGTGCGGAAAGTTATGTTCGTCGGCACAAAGTCAGTTTATGTCAGTTTCTAGCTATCAAACTTAAGCTTGGTATAGCGGTGTTGTTTTATCAGTTATAAAAGTCCAACTACGGTTTCATAATCACTGAAAATAACGTGTACGAAGAAGAGATTAACCGCGCCCTGTTGAAGATTCGTGAGTCACGAAAGTGGCGTAAAATCTTGGTCGATTATTTCGCAGATCAGTAATCGAAATTAGAGGCTTATTCAAAAGCTTTTGGACTTTCGCCGTTACAGTTGATCTGAATCTGAGGCCTTGATCTTTTTGAAGTATTTAAATGCACTCCAAACTGCGTAAGCCGCAACCCCTACAATCAATGCCGAGCGAAGGAGAATAGGCGCATCATGCTCAAGTTGACCAACATGAGGAACAATACTGGCAAACAATCGACTGGTAAAAAGCAGCCCCATTACTAACATAATTACTTTATTCATGTGACCTGCCATACAATTGAGTACGTTGCACAGAACGAGTTTTGGGGCGATTACACGGTTAACACGCCAGACAACGATTCTGCTCGAAATAAAATCATGCGCTTCTCAAACGTAACCGTCAATGCGATATCGGCGTTAAGCCAGTAAGCTAAAATTTCGTTTTTGGAAGGGGGCTGTTCTGGTGCTGGAGTTTCGAGTTCGAGACTGTGGGAGGGCTATGACATCTTCCCGTGAAATTGATTTTCCGGATTTAATATTCTGATTTATGATCGCATGCATTCTAGGGGGGACAAATGTCCTCCTTTTTATTTGGAGAGGCGCAATAAAATAGGTGCCACTAAAACAAATAATAAAGGACACATCTATGGACCTATTCGCTTTACTTGATATCAACAATACTTTAGTCAATATCCCAATAGGGGATGGCTACGCAATGAGCTGGATTGAAGCATTCGGCACCGTGTTTGGTTTGTTGTGTATTTGGTTTGCAAGCCAAGAAAAAACCATTAACTACCTGTTCGGATTGCTGAATGTCACCTTATTCGCGGTTATCTTTTTCCAAATTCAGTTATACGGACTGTTACTTCTACAACTCTTTTTCTTTTGCGCCAACATTTACGGTTGGTACGCATGGACACGTCCTAATGAGCAAGGTGAAACGCTAAAAGTTCGTTGGTTGAGCCAAAATAAACTAGTAGCAACGGCCGTAGCGTGTGCGATTTCTATTGCTTTGTTAACTATGTACATCGACCCATTCTTTTTTGCGCTAGCAAACATCGCGGTAGATAGCCTGAATCTATTTGGTGCGGATTTAGCGGAGCCAGTGCTTGAACCGGATGCGTTCCCATTCTGGGATGCCACGATGACCATTCTATCTATTGTTGCTCAAGTTCTTATGACACGTAAGTATGTTGAAAACTGGATACTGTGGATTGTGATTAACATTATCAGCGTTGGTATTTATGCGACGCAGGGTGTGTACGCAATGTCTGTTCAATACGCAATCTTAATGTTTATTGCGGCAAACGGTACTCGTGAGTGGGCACGCACAGCTAAACGAAACAGTGATAAATCGTTAACTCAAGCAACGGCTTCTTAGGAGTGAAGATGGCAAAGCAACCTCATATCTGCGTTGATGAAACGCAAATTGCTCCGTTAGTTATTGTTTGTGGTGAGCCAGATAGAGCGAATCGAATCGCTAACTTGCTTGAACATGCTGAACTGGTCTCTGAAAACCGTGAATATCGAATCTTCACTGGTCAATATCAAGGTAAAGCGATATCGGTTTGCAGCACGGGCATTGGTGCACCTTCAATGATCATTGCGGTAGAAGAGCTTAAGTTTTGTGGTGTGACTCATATTGTCCGAGTAGGGTCTGCAGGCGCAATGCAGTCACATATCGGGCTTGGTGAGCTAATTATTGCAGAGGGCGCGGTTCGTGATGAGGGGGGATCTGCGGCTTACGTTAAACCGTCGTATCCCGCTTATGCAAGCTTCTCCCTGCTCAAAGAGCTAGATGGGTTCTTGCAGCAGCAGTCAACACCTTACTATTTAGGAACAGTGCGCTCACACGATAGCTTTTATACCGATGATGAACAGGCGCTTTGTCAGTACTGGAATGGCAAAAGCATTTTAGGTGCAGACATGGAAACATCCGCGTTGTTTACCGTTGGACGCTTGAGAGGGCTTAATGTAGCTTCTATCTTGAACAATGTTGTCTTGTATGAACAAGATGTAAAAGAGGGCGTTGGGCAATATGTCGATGAGGCAGAGGTAATGATGCAAGGAGAGCGGCTAGCATCTTTAGCGGCACTGGAAGCATTAATTACTCAATAAGAGCCTGAATAAATGCAAGACGAAAGCGATGGGAGACCGTCGCTTTTTTATTGGGTTCTCTCCTGTGGTTTAAGTGGTTACAATCGTTTGAATATAAACAGCAGTAATGCAATGAGAGAGTAAGTATGAAGATTGCACCATACTCAAGCGGACGCTTTAAAAACTACTTAGAAAAAAAAAGCTCTGAATTTAGAGATCTCATCTACCAACACCAAGTTAACTCTCGTTACTTCAATCAAAATGATGAAATCCTACGTCAAGGTGAGCAGCTTCAGTATCTTTATGTAGTGCCCGCTGGAAGAGTCTCTATGAGTATTTCGGCGGCTAATGGGCGACGCTTTCAATTGGGCGAAGTGAATTGTGATTACCATATCTTCGGTGAGATGGAGTTTTTCACGCAGACCCCTTGTCAGTGGAACGTAGTGGCTGATGAACACATGCAAGTTGATGTTATTTGCATTCAGAGATTAGCAGAAGCACTACTTGAAAATCCGGGGATGATGTTCTTTTTCGCCTCTGCATTAGCGGAAGATTATCAAGACTCTATGGGTATTTACACTAACCGTCTTTTACACTCAATTACCTACAATATTGCGTATGATTTATTGGTTCAAAGCGAGACTAACACTGTGTTAGGCGGTTTCGATAAAGTGAATCAAGAAGCAGAACGATTTGGTACATCGAGCAGAGTGTATCGAAGAGCGGTTAAAGACCTATTAGACAAGGGTTTCATCAGAAAAGGAGATCAAGGGTTAGAAATTGTCGATCAGCGAGCACTGCAAGCTTTTATTGACTCCTACGAATAATAAAAGAGCTTGGCACTTACTTAAATGCCAAGCTCGGTTTTTCAATGTTTACTATTAACTACTCGCATCTATTTATGAGCGACTTTCTCTCAGCAACTAGCAACTAGCCCGTAAGTGTCCGCGCACCATTACCGGCGACTAAGTATTAATCCTTAAGCTTTTGCATACATGAGTGTTCTATAACCACCGATTAAGTTGCGTGCTTTAAAGCCGTTGTTGACGAGTTGGCGATAAGCCACGTTACCACGTAACCCGACTTGGCAGTAGATTACAATCTCTTTGTCTGCTGGGAGCTCACTCATTCGATCACGCAGTTGGTCGACAGGAATGTTGATTGCGCCTTCAATAAAGCCACCATTTTCTAGTTCGCTAGGGTTACGAACATCGAGTAGGAGTTGGTTGTCGCTTAATGTTGCAATCTCATCGAAATGAATAGGTGTCGCGTCACCTTTAATAATATTGTTGGCAACAAATGCGGCTTGGTTAATCACGTCTTTGGCACTCCCGTAAGGTGGTGCATAGGTTAATTCAAGGTGTTGAAGCTGATCAACGGTCATACCTGCACGTTGAGCTACTGCCATAACATCAATGCGTTTATCAACGCCATCTTTACCGACGGCTTGCGCACCTAGTATTTTCCCTGTCTTAGGGGCGAATAACATCTTGAACGAGACAATCTCAGCGCCAGGATAGTAGCTAGCGTGGCTTGCGGTATGCACATAGACTTTTTCATAGTCGACGCCTTCACGCTTCAACTGTTTTTCGTTTTTCCCTGTTGAGGCAACGGCTAGGTCAAAAATCTTACAGATAGCTGTGCCCTGTGTACCTTGATAGATTTCATTGCGTCCGAGCATGTTGTCGGCAGCCATACGACCTTGACGGTTAGCAGGGCCAGCAAGCGGAACTAGAGTTTGTGCACCTGTGACAAAGTCTTTTTCTTCGACCACATCACCCACAGCGTAGATGCTAGGATCGCTAGTCTGCATCATTTCATTGGTGTAGATACCACCTAGTTCGCCAATTTGAAGTCCTGCTTCTTTTGCTAACTTAGTCTCAGGACGCACACCGATAGCCATGATTAAGATATCAGTAGTTAATGACTCGCCATTATTAAGTGTTAATTCTAATTCACCCTCTATGTGTTGGTGCTTCTCGCTCTCGCCTGAATCAAAACTTGCGATGTGTTCGTTAGGTATATATTTCACAGACTCAAGCGCGACGCCGAGTTTTAGGTCGATGCCTTTGTCACGAATCTCCGCATGGGCAAAGCCGGCCATTTCCCGGTCTACTGGCGTCATTACTTGGTCAGCCATCTCAATCAACGAAGTCTTGATCCCAAGCTGATGAAACGCTTCCATCATTTCCAAGCCGATAAAGCCACCGCCAACAACTGTCGCGTGCTCAGGTTTATTCACTTGGATTGTTTCGATGATGCGATCCATATCTGGAATATTGCGTAGTGAATGGGTGAGGGGGTTATCGATTCCTGAGATGGGAGGAACGACGGCACCGGCTCCAGGGCTGAGTAATAAGAAGTCGTAACTCTCGCTGTAGTGATTACCATCAACAAGATTTTTGACTGTAACGGTTTTATTGGTGCGATCAATAGAGGTAACTTCGTTCATCACTCGTGCGTCAACGTTGAAGCGAGCTAAGAAGCTTTCAGGTGTTTGTAACAGAAGCTTGCTTCTATCCTCGATATCGCCACCTATGTGGTATGGCAATCCACAGTTGGCAAATGACAACTGTATAATAAACAACTCAGCTGTTATCATTTGGACGAGAAACGTGTGGAGGTAATGTGGGACGCTATTTTTTATATCACCGTGTATCTAAAAAGATTCAATCAATTGAAGGGCAGGGAGTTGAGCGCCAAGTAGAAGCAACGCAACAGTGGATTGATATCCATAATGAACTGAGAGTTAAAGAGGGTAAAGAACCTTACACTTTTGGTCGTCGATATGAAGATAAAGGTAGGTCGGGATATACGCAAGAAAACATACGAAAGGGTCAACTAGGGAAGCTATTCGCTGATATAGAAAAAGGGATTATTGTACCTGGTGACATTATTGTCTTTGAACTGATAGATCGTTTTAGTCGCGCTGAACCAAATGTGGTGCGCAGTCATTTTGAGAACATTATGAAGGCGGGAGTCAAGGTTGCGGTCACCAAATGGAACACCGTCTTTGAAACAAATATGAGTGGCCCAAGTGGCCTAAGCGCAAGAATTATGCTCGAAGTGGGTTTGCACTTGGCAAATGAAGAGAGCCGAGTCAAAAGTGAGCGTATTCTTGCAACAAATAAAATCTTAGCTGACCAAGGTATAAAAACAACAGCCAAGACCCCGATATGGCTGCATAGAACAAAAGATCGTAAAGATTTAAAAGTTGTACGGAAAAATGCAGATGTAATCAGGAGAATCTTTGAGTTAAGAAAACAAGGCTTTGGAGCCAAAAGAATCATTAATGAGTTAGGCCCCATCAAATTAGCAAGATACACATACAATGAAGAAGGTGTACTTATACCTTCAAGCTATAACAGGCCTTTGTCAGAATCTTCGGTTAACCGTTATCTTCGTGATCAAACGGTAACTGGATATAGAGATGGTGTTTATTACTGTGAGCCCATAGTTGAAGAAAAACTCTTTCATGCTTGCCAGCAAAAAATACGCAAATCAAAAGGAGGTAAGGTTACTAAAATTAAGAACGTCTTGAGTGGATTGGCATATTGTGAGAAATGTGGCAAGAAGATGGCATTTGGAGGGGAGAGCATATCACCAAAAGGTAAGATCCGCTCATATATTAAGTGCAACAACAAAGCCAAAACAGGTGGGTGTGATGCGAAAAGTATAAGGTATGAACCACTAGAACAGTGTGTTTACAACCTTCTGCATACATTGAATGATAGAGAAGAAATAACAGTAGACATAGGCCAGCTTGAAATGGAGCTTGCTTCAGCTCAGGAGCAAGCAGCAAATGCTCAAAGTTATATGATACGTTACCCAAACGACAACAGTTGGGTTGGTATTTATGAGGAACAGAAGGCAAAAGTCTACGAACTGAATAATTTGATAGCAGATGCAAAAGCAGAACGTTCGGGAAGGCTTACTGAAATGAATTTGGATTTAACCAAACATGAAAACAAGGCCTTATTCAATCAGATCTTAAAGGACTATGATGTTAAAGCGGTACTTGGACATGAATCGACAAGCGATAAGCCTAGAGTGAAGTTGGTCATTGGGGCTTGGGGAGATTTTGTAGTATCTGCTACCGTTGATAAGAGTGTAAGTTCTCGAAGAGTCAGGGCCGCTATGAAGTTAGGTGCAGAGGGGATAGATTTTGACCAACGAGACAGAGGTCACATCCAATTTAAAGAACCAGAAAAATTTGCAAGTGATGATGCTAAACGAATGGCCTTTATCGATAGCCTCGCTAAAACCTTTTCTCAAACAATGAGTGACGAAGAGAAGCAGTTAATCTTAGACAAGGTTCAACAGCAAAACACGCACCAAGGCAGTGAAGATTAGGTTGAGTCGCTTTGGTCTATCTTCTAAAGAATAAGTTGATAGACCTTACCTACTTAAAGTTGAACTAGTCATCTTCATCTATTAAAAGCATGAAAAACAGACAGTTAGATGATTAACTGGGAAGACTCTAGGGCACTATGTGTGATGGGAAACCCATAGGGGTAAGTTTTGAAGAGCGTGTATATTATCAGTCGACAAAATATAGAATATAGTTGTTTACTAACCCTATTAGATTGACACTAAAGGATAAACCGCATCACCCCAAAGCTCATCAGCCCCATCCATCATAATCTCAATAATTGTTGGAACAACACTTTCAAGTAACGCAGTGCAGTCGCGAATTTGGTCACGATTAGCAGAGCTGTTGTACGTGGCCCCACCGTGTATCAACTGGTTGCGTAATGTGTAAAGCCTTGAGAAAACGACACTCAATACAGTGGCGGTGTCACCCCCTGACAAAGCTTTGTTTGCGATAGATTTAGCCTGAGACCGTTCTTTCTTCCATTGCTCCTCAATGATAAGACCAGAGTGAAACTTCCAGAAGGACTGGAGGATATATTCATTATCTAGAATCAATCTAATGGAAGATGAATATTGAGACCAAACTAGTTCTGACAGCTTATTTCCACCATCTAAAGATACGGTCTTGGCAAGAAACTCTTGGTATAGGCCCCGTTCACCGAAATCGGCCTTGTACTCGAAATCCTGAGCATATGCTGCGTTGAAGGCAATCCAAAGAAAGATGTATTTCGAGTCGTGGTCATCATCACACATCTCAGCCTTTTTTAGCCAACTAAGAGCGCGGTGGACTCTCAGAGACAGCGCTTGAGGGTAAGAGTCTCTCTCTTGACGATGGCGCTCTTTAAGTAACTGATACATATGCTTTCCCAGAAGTTATTTGACCGTCTTGATGTTACCCTTGTTGGCATCTTATGCAAGTTAGTTATTATGGTGCTATGAGTTAGAGTACACTTTGAATTGATTCATACTTTTAGCCTAAATTTTCAACAGGTAAAGATTTCAGAAGTGTACAAGAAAGGGTTACCTGAAAATGGAAAGAATATTAATAAGGATAGCGAATGGGTTCTTTCTCAATACAAACTGAGCAAGCTATAGAGTACAGTGCTTTGCAAGACTTGCTGCTTCGAAGTCGTGTCAAAAGAAAATGGTTCGAACTGACTGAATCTGCTATGTCTCTTTTGAAGACAAAAGATGCAAAATCTATCGTTAAAGCAGAAAAAATACTCTCTAAAGCCCTGAAAATAGTTCACAAGGAGCCATTGGCGAGAGCTTCAACGTGTCATGACTTAGGAGTTTTATACTTTTCATATCACACTGAATTACCTGGTGGGACTTACCATAACTTAAAAAAGGCTATTCAATATTTTAACCGTGCGTTAGATACGCCTGAAAGGCAACGTATCCCTGAGAAGTACGCTTCTAGCCTCTCGCAATTAGCAGTAGCTTATCGTAGGGCTGCACATGAATATCTTTGGCCTGATAAAGATATTAATTGCTTAGAAAAAGCTAAATCACTGCATGTTCAAGCAATTGATTTATTGAAGAGTAGTGAGATTCCTCAGGCAATTAAGGATGGTCAACTATCAGTTATATACTTCAATCTTGCGAATGTGCTTTTTGAACAAGGACTTAATCAGAAGGCATGTGAGTCGCAAGCGATTTCTGTGAAATTGTACTTAGCCTATCTGAACTACGATTTGCCATCGTTTATGAATGTCATGGCTCCAGACCAAGCTTTAGGACTGAGTTACGCAAGATTGATGCATTTCTCTGACTCTCAACAATACAAAGATTTATGCAAAACCATTTTAGATATTGCACCGCAGTTTGAAATTGATCCTCTAAAGATTATGTCAATTAACCCAACAGGTGATCTTTCCGATCCCGAATTACAAGTTACATATCTTGTTGAGAAGGCAAACGATAACCCAAGTGAAGAAAATGTATTGGCATTAAAGAGAAAGCAAGCTGAACTAATGAATAATCGTCGCTTCTGTCAAAGCGATCCCGAAGCTGACTACTTGGCATCTTTGGTACAAAGGATTTGCTCAGGGCTAGCGCGTATTCAAGTTTTACAGAACGATACTAAAGATGCATTAACATTTCTTGAGAATTGTAGTGCATTACGCTTCTGTGAAAGTGCCAATAAGCATTGGCAACTACCATCAACAAAACTTGCTGGCACATTATGGAATGATTTTCTTCAGTTAGGTGCTTCTTATTACAATTTAAACGAACTAGCGCTTATGCTAGAACATGTAAAAGAAGAAGAACTACGTCCCATAATTCAAGCGTGTTATGAAAGCTCGACACTACCGTCAGTGTTAGAAGAACTCAATCAAAATACAGTCTTTTCTAATGCGAGTAAGTTTGCTGAAGTGGTTTCTGGTGCTTTAGATAAAAACGACCCAATCGATTACTTACGAATACAGGCGAACTATTGTTTTGAAGACTTCCAGAAATTAGAAAACCTGATTTATCAATTGGAACCTGACTTTTCAGAATATCGAAGTCGAGATTTTGCCATAAACTTATCTCATTTTGAGAAGGCGTTGCGAGCGAATGATGGTCTGACTCTTGTGCGCATCGATATAGAGTCGGGGTTTAGTGATGCGCTTATTTTAGTTGTAGAGCTTATCAACGGTGAAGTTGTCGCGAAGGGACATACAGTTGAAATGCCTGATGGGCTAGTGAACCATATCGCTGAATTTATCAGGGGTGATTCACATGCAGATGAGCATTGGCCTTTAGATTTTGTCGATTGGAGAAAAATTCTACCTGATGACTGTAAACGTGTTGGTTTTTTAACCTCATTTTTTGCATCACAGATACCGTGGGCTGCTACTGGAATTGAGGGTGAAGAACTTTATACATTGGTTGATGAGATTAATTGGCTTCCAACAGTCCTATATCTTTGTAACCATGTGACGCACTTTAATAAGCGTAATGGTTCTAAATGTATCAATGGCGGTGAAACACGTTTTCACAATGTAGCGAACAAACACGCTTCAGGTCTCATGACTGATGTTCAAAAAGATGACTTTGTTGAAGTGGTTCGTACCAGTGAAGTCATATCTTATTATGGCCATTGTGCACATGAACTTCCAAATAGGCCTTGTCTGAAAACGGAACACTTCGACATGAATGACTTAGAACTGGTTAATCAGGTTGCGGGTATGGAGCGTGTTGAATTCTGGGCTTGTCAAAGCGGCAGCAATATCCCCCTGAGTGTCTTCTCTATCCCTGTAAACGAAGCATTTGGTTTTGATATGCGGATGATAGAGTGGGGGACAGCGAGTTCAATTGGTTCATTGTGGGCTTTACCTGATATTGTTACAGCACATATCAAATCTCACTATGACCAACTTGTGAATAATGGTACTTCACCATCAAAAGCTCTACTTGCAGCTCAAAGCTGGTGGGTTTCACAAGGAGCAAAAGCCGAACTTAACAAAATGAGAGAGTTAGGGTTGTCACCATACCTCAATACCCAGGGATGTAATGAATCTCTTGATGGTTTATTGGGGCCTATGAAGACAAAAGAGTCGCGGAATGAAGGTGAACTAAAACAAGCTGAGAAATTATTCCTGCATCCTTCTTCTTGGGCTGGTTTAAGGTTTTGTGGAGTTGCAGATCAAATCAACAGAGCTGTTTGTAAAGAACAAGTAGAGCTGACAGCTGATGAATTGAATTCCCTAAAAAATCATTTAGCACAACAACAACTAAAGTCTGGGTTTATTAAGTATGCGTGATGCAGATTTGTCACAAATTAACGATTGGAGCGTAGAAGGTCGAAAACAGTATCTTGAGGAGCACAGAATAACGATTGAGGTAATTTTATCTAATGCTCTAGAAGAGTTTTATGGGCCAAAGCTATCAAGTGTTTTTGGTTGTCAGGATAAAGCGAAAGATAAGATTCTAGATATGTTTGTCTCTGAGAGGCTTGATAAGAAAGAGCTGCACAAAAGAAGTATTCCTTGTAATTTGGGACTTTTCAATCAAATCGATTTCTGGTGTAAATACAAAACTGGTATCAGTGTTAAAGGAATTCAACAAATATCGTTAGATTCCAATCTTTTAGATCATGATGGTTTGACAGACAATGATATTGAGCACGATATTGAAAAGCTCTCGAACTGCTTACCTTTGTACAGTCATTCTGTCGCACCAGACATGGTTGGTTATTGGTTCCTAGCGAACAAAAAATTATTAGATGAGCTGAGCGGCTTTATCAATGTTGGCGCAAATGTTGCCCAAGAGCTAAAGGGGTCACCCGCGAAATTATCCAAGTACAAAGCTGATGCATCGTTCAGGTACCTTTGTCTTTATCTTAGTGTTGACTCGAAAGTCTCCGATTTTGATAAGTATAAAAGAAAGTACTTAACACGAGGTAAGAATGAACCCCAGTATGTAGCGGATGGAACTGAATCACACCTAGAAAAGTTTGAAGTCCGCAAATCAGTTGCAAAAATTATTGATTACTTTCATCGAGTTAACAGTGATGTCCCCCCCGTTTTATGTCAAAAATTACTTAAGTCTGCTGCTAAAAAAAGCTTACTAGCTCAGTATGAGATTAATGATGAATTTGCTCTGTGTGAAAAGCTAAAGAATCAGCTCTCAGAATTGAAGTCCTCAAGAAAGGAGGAGGTTTGATATGGCGTTAGATAAACTTTCATTGGATGAGATGGTTCAAGGTCGAAACAGCAATACCGATGACTGGAAAGAACTGGTTAGAGATCCAGAGCGTGAACGGGTCTGGAGCGATGCGGTTAAGCGTAGAGAAAACTTAGATCGGTTTTGTTATTTTGCCGCAAAGTGGCCACAGGTTGTTTGTTATTACCAGCAAGCAAAACGCTTTGTTAAACACACTATCAGTTCTCCAATAGTATCTCTGATGAACGAAGAGGATCTATTAGGTGATTTAGCTTTATCATTAAATGAGAAGGACGGGGTAAAAGAACCACTTTTGATCACCGTCGAGTGGGGAAATCAGCAGCTAATTGAGATGCAAGGTGAGCAAATAGTGTCGTTCAAAACTGAATTACAGGTTCAAATACACTATAGATATGAGGACTTAGAAGGCTGGATAACTTCTGATGATAAGTGGGAGTTTTCACCTGATGAAGGAGCTGTAATGCTCACATTTATAGATGGTGATGTGATAAATGATGATCTAACTAAAATCTTAAATGATGCAAAATCAGTAGGTTACATTGTCTTGTTGCCCTTGTTGAAATAAAAAGCGAAAAAAATCATTTTTCTATGCGTATAGACGTACCAACACAAAAAAAGGTACGTCTAAATGCAAAATATTGTATTCAAATACCAACCACGTAGTCTTGAGCTGACCAGCTCAAACCCTGACTGCATCTGTCTTGTTGACAAAAAAATCTGGCGCGATCTGCCAAACTCGACTCGTAAAAAAACACTGAGTGTAGTGAGCTTAATTGCTCACGGTACGCCATTTACTTTGCTTGGCGGCAAAAACATTAAATCTAATCCATCCCTGATTCGATTCAGAATTGGGCGTAGCTTTCGCTTAATCCTATCTAAAGGGAACAAACGGCTTACTTTCAAGCTTTGTCGACGACAAGGCTATGAGCAACATTTTAAGCATTTTTAATACTGTTATTAATTGATTATGAGAGTACGAAGCTTGAAAAAGTAAGTTTTATAGCTTTGTGGTTGTCGCATAGATAGGACTATGGATTTAGTTATGAGTAAGAATAAAAAATGCGTGCTAGTTACGTTTGATTACACCCAAAAAGGTAAAAGTGCGACTAGTTTTGCAGCAGGAGTGCTTCTATCCGAGTGCAGGCAGCACAAGGACTACGGTCAGAAGTTTACTGCTGAGCACCTGTCAATTGATATGAATAAAAATAAGGCACTTAACCTGTCAGCAGGGGAGATAGCAAACAGAATCAATGGGCAACATAAGCTGGAAGAGATTGATGGGTTAGCTTTAGGTTGTTACGTATGGAACACCGAGCTAATTGAGCCTTTGATAACGCAACTTAAGGGTAAAGGCTTTAAAGGAAACATTATTCTTGGGGGATACCAGGTTCATGAGTCGAGCTGTGAAGCACTTTATCCTGGTGGCGATATCTACTTGCCCAGCTATGCAGAAGCCTCTTTGCCAGAAGCGTTTATGCAGGACAAATTGATGCGAAAACTTATTTTAAACAACAAGTTTGAGTTTGCTTCACGTCATTCACCATATTTAAATGGTTCGATTGAGCTTGATGAATACCAGTCAATGGCGCACTGGGAAACGCAACGTGGTTGTTATTATGCGTGTTCATTTTGTGCTCACCGTGATGTGGCAGGCAATAAAGTACATGATTTCTCGATGGAAACAATAAAGAAGGAACTGGACTTATTCAAAGAGAAAAACGTTAAGCGAATTAATGTGTTAGACCCAATCTTTCGAAAAGGGCGTAGATCATACGAGATATTGGAGTACGCAATTGGGATTGGTTTAGAGGCAGAACTCGTCTTTCAAGTGCGTTTTGAGGACATTAATGAACGCCTGTTAGATCTGTTTTCTAAACTTAACACTCATCTTGAGTTTGGATTACAGACTGCCATCAAGTCAGAATCTATAGTAATCAATCGACGCAACAATCTTGCGAGAGTATCTTCGGCTATCTCCATGCTTCAGGACAAGAACATGTCTTTTGAGGTCAGTCTAATTTATGGGTTACCGACGCAAACGCTCGAAAGTTTTTTTGAGAGCGTTGATTTTCTTAAGCGTAGGGGAGTCTCAGATGTAAAGGCATTTCCGTTGATGTTGTTAGAAGGCACGCACTTGGCCGCTGATAAAGAGGTATTCGGTATCAAGGAAGGTCATATCGACGACTCGGGGATTCCACATGTTATCGAAAGCGACAGTTTCACAAAAGATGAGTGGAAGGCAATGAGAGATTTAGCCATGAAACTAACAAGCCTAGAGGAGTCAGCATGTTTATCGTAATCGAAGGTCTTGATGGAAGTGGCAAATCTACAGTGTCAAAGCACTTAGCAGAAAAGTTAAATGCGAAGTTATTAACGACACCAGGAGCGGGTTTTAAAGAAGTACGAAAACAACTTGATACGGTGTTCGAACATAATGCCAAAGCGAGGCAGTTGTTCTATATGGCTACTGTGCTCAACGTAGCAAGTGAAGATCATCGTTTGATAGATTCTGGCCAACACGTCGTGGTAGACCGTTATTGGTTGTCAACTCAGGTCTATCATTGCTGGATGTCCAATGGACAACACTACAAGCTTCATGAAATAGAAAGCGAACTCTTGAGACCAGATCTTACCGTTTACCTAGACTTGCCTATGGATGAGCGTAACGAAAGAATTAACGCTAGAAACAATTGTACGCTTGAAGACAGAAAGACATTAACTCTTGAGGCCGATCGTGAATTGCGTGATCTATACGAAGGTATGTGTTATTCACAACCAGTTGGGAAGTGGCTCCTCGTTGATGCCTCACAGGGCGTTGATGCTATCGTTGATACTATATTGAATAGTGGTTGCAAAACGGTCTAGCTAGGTGAAAATCGGGCCCATGTGCGCCCGATTTCCCCCCGCTGGTTGCTGCTACATGTTACAGAAGGCTGTTTTTGTAGGCTAGAGCCCTCGCGTCCAACGAAATTGTTACCTTTTTAGGCTCGCTTTGATACCCCCCCTTTGGCCAGATATACCCTAATGACAAGATCAAGGCCTTGAAGAGTCTGGTTGCCGCCGTCTGCGTACAATCTTCTTTCTGTTCGTTATCTGGTAGTAAGTGTTTAAATGTCTCCCAATTGTCGAAAATTTCTGTGGCGATGCCATGAACTTGGGGGCGAGAAAGTACCAACGTATCATTTTCACCTTGGAAGTCTGGATTTTGGAAAATTTGGGACTTAATGAACTTAGCTGGCTCAATAAGGTACTTGTTTTGGGTAGCCCCATTGGGGCTCCAAATTTGTTTATATAGCGGTTTGTTCCGAAATGCCTCATCGAAGAGAATATCCTGTTTGGTGATCTCCTCTAGCTGATAGTCGCGCATAATCTCGAACTTCTTGAGCATTGCCAGTTCATCAAAACCGACTTGGTTGCTCATGAGTAGACTTTCAGCCTCGGCTCGCGTGATCAGGCGTGCCGCCAAAATAGCCTTAATTCGCGCTTCGAGATCCTTAGCCTTTAGGAGGTTGAATCGGAAAACACCTTCTTCAAGCTGCTCTTTGCTTGATTGTTGCACTTGGACATTGAAACCAAGCCGCTTTAGGTTCCACATCATGCTAAGAGGTTGATTCGCATTGAATAGTTTTTTCTTGTCTTCAAACTCATTACGAAGGATGTCGCGGTCGGAGTCAGTGTCACAAAGCAGAGTAGGGACATAATTAAAATGGTCATTTAGAGTCAAGTAGAACGTAATATTTTTACTTGCACGGAAACGCCTTGAGAAATTGACCAATTCATCGATCCCCAGCACGAGGTCACTGACAACGTTAACATTGTCTGTAAATTCTGCTTCGCATGAGTAGCCAGAAGCTAGGCACGGTGATGCAATGATCATGTCGTACTTGGTGCACTCTTCTGAAGGTGATGTCAGAAAACTCGCTTGAGCTTCCATGTTCTTGTTGCTGCCAGTTAGTACCAAAACCTGTTTCTTAAGTGCAACTTTTTCACAAGCTTGCCCACTCTTATCAGTCAATCCCATGTCGATCATTGTCATGCGCATTGACCTTAGAGAGTCGAAGAGAATGACATTTTCCCCTTTGAGCTTGCTCGATGTGTTGCCAAAAGCGGCAAATTTATTTGCGATAGTGACGTTGATGTTTCTGTATGGGTTTTGCGTCGCGCGGATGATTTGGATGCTTTTACGATGCTTACGCAACCAGCGTAGGGTGGTATCTGTAATATCGGCATCGGCAACAACGACCTTGGGAACCTTCTGGATCGCTAGAGTCAGTACGTCAAATACCTCGTCACGCATCGTGTCGTTGTGCCCACAGACATTAGTCATAACCTTTTCAAATTCATCAATAATGAGTATGTCGCAGTTCAGGATGACTGAAGCTAGATGATCTTTATAGGCACTGTTAACGACAACACCCAGTGACGTTGCGTTTTCGATCTCAAATAATGAGTCATTCTTGTAATTTACTGCTCCAACAGATTCACAAAGCTGCTTTACGAGGGGAATTAGGTACGAGAGATAAACTACCTTTTTGTTTTCAGTGGCTGACCTTATCAGTGGCTGCAATGCAAATTTTGTTTTCCCTGTGCCTGTTTTTCCTAGCAATACTGTTGTATCAAATTGAGTGTCTTCGATGAGGTAGCTGACATTGTCGAATGACTCAACTTCAACTAATCGGTCGAATTCAGTCACTTTCGTAGCATCACTAAGCATCGACTCATAATTGGCCTTTGTTTTGTTTAAGGCGTTGAGGAGCTTCTGGTAACCATTCGAACCAGCATCAAGGTAGTGCGATAGGCAAGATTCGGAAGTTTCGAAATGGAGTGGAATTTTCTGAATCAGATTCCTCGAGATTGAGTCAGCAAGCGTTGTACTTCTGAAAAGTTTGTAGCCTTCGAGCAGTGTTTGAACTGTACTGAGCCTGTCAAAATGGATTCCAGTTGCTAAATCAAAAATTGGCAAACGAGCATTTTCCACGTTCTCTGCTAGTGCCTTTTCAGAAAGTTCAGGGTGCATCTTAGAATCGATTACTATTTCAATGTCACGAATATTGGCTTGCTTGTAAGATCTCCCGATCTCAAAAAAATTATTTTTTCCATACATCGGAGCGACGATTCTTCGGTCAGTACATTCGTAATTAATACCATTGGATATGAGAATAGAGATTTTGTTCTCCTGAAGATTTTTGATTCCGACATGTTCGCTAGTTGTTGATTCGTTTAAAATTTTCATAGTGTAATTTCTTATTGTTATGATTTTTGGGTAAGCCTCGCCTGACGTCAGATACGCGTTATCACAGTAACTGAACGTTAGAACAAGGGATTGGATATTGATTGAACTAGGTCTGCTAGGTAAGCATCGCTGTGCCCATCAAACTGTTGAACCTGTTTGAGAGCATTGCATTGAGTAGCAGCAAGTCACCTTGATACCAGCTAACCCAAAACTTCGTTTTGAATTGTTCGATGTGGCTCTGTAGGCGGCGTATGCACTTAAAGTTAAACCATTTGTTTAGCGTGAACGAACTACGCCTAAAAATGGGGGAGCTTGATTTGGTTGAACGATTGCTCTCTCTTGATAAGACTGTCAATAGTGTGTTTTTTGTTGTGTTCCTGAAAAAATTTTTCATGATTACGTTTCGTTGATTTGAGCGAATCATACATGCCAGATAATATAGTTTCCATTCGCTACTACTAATAAAATCAATGAATTAGTGGTGCATCTTCAGGATTTGACGTGTAATCAATGGTTTATACCAAGGATTTTTTTCAACAAAAAAGCCACTTTCTCTATTTTATTAAAAAAATGACAAAGTGGCCTCCCAAGGCGTCGCTTTGAAGCACATCGATTGGTTCATGAGCTTCGCTCATGGATCGCGTCCTTAGTCGCTTTAATTACTCTCAATTCGGGTGAGTCGTGTCTGAGGAGTGGTTTGTAAAGTGCGGTTCGGGTTTTACGAACTGAAACGGTTTTGCCTCTTACCTTGCTAGCCGAGCTCAACCTCACAAATCATAGTGAGGTGATTTGACCTACTTTTTCTTATCTATGTAATGTCTAGGTTAGTAGACGTTTACCAGATAACAACGATAGGAAAGCTATGGCTAATGAAAGAACTAAATACATTTCAGAGTATTAATGAGCGTGATGTTGATCTATTAGTGCTAGAGGAGCTCAATGTTTCCGACTCATTTGCTCAATGGTTTGTTTGTCGTGTTCGAGAAGAAATAACCTCAGTTAAAACGCTCGGTGCTTGGCACTCTGTCATAGATACTAATCTAGGTGAGTCAGACTTAGTTTATATCTATCAATCAGATGACTTATCTTCCCAAGCAATACTTATTGAAAACAAGATTGATGCTTCAGCTCAGGCCCAACAAGGAGATAGATACAGGCTTAGGGGTAACAGAGGTCTAGAAGATGGTTTTTGGCAAGATTTTAGAACATGTATTATTGCCCCAAAAGCATATATCGCTCGAAATTCTGAGCCGTACGACGCTGCCATTTCATATGAAGAAATAATGGTTTACCTTGCTGCCCAAGGTGATAAGCGAGGACTCTATAAGGCACAGACATTAAGAGATGCTATTAAAAAAAATAGAAGAGGTTACGTTGCTACTGTTTGCCCCAAAACAACAGAATTTGCACAGCAATACTTAGCTTATGTCTCAGAACATTTTCCTCAATTGAATCCTGAGCAATCAAAACCTCGAGCTAATGGGCACGATTGGATTCATTTCTATCCCGATCCAGTAAATAAAAAAGTACGAATCATTCACCAGATCTACGGCAAAGTCATTAAGTTGCAGTTTCTAGGCCAAGCAGACAACTTTGACGATATCAAAAGTCACTTTGAAGGTTTGGAATCCAGTGGATATCGAATCATAAAGTCGGGAAAATCAGTAAATATAGAAACACCATTGCCTGAAATATTAATCGCAGAACAGAGTTTTGACTCTGTATTAGAAGAAATCAGTATTGCTCTAAACAAAGCCAAGCAGTTGCATTCGTGGATGGAAAACTACCATTCTGTGTGACCCTTAAAGAAAGGGTGTGTAGAAAACTTATGTCCAAAGACGTGCTGGCGTCGATCTCGGCAAACACGTCTTTGCCCCAAACCGTATATGGAATCCACGT
>NZ_JBFRSX010000049.1:0-26393 GCF_041473835.1 Vibrio sp. 10N.222.55.A1
TATTTATGTAATCATTGATAAGAGTAATTATTGATCAATAAAACACCACACACAGGAATAGTTAGGTTCATATTATTTTTCCCAACAAAGACCATAAACGTGACTTTCATCACTGAAACTTTATAAAGCTCAGTCGTAAATTGTTACGTTTTTTGATCTTTTTGTGAATAAGGTCACATAGTGCTGAAATTCAGAACTTTCAAATCTTTTAACATTCAAATTATTCTGTTTGACTATAGAATCCTTGAAAAAATATAAATATAAAAACAAGCGAGGCTAAATTTATTAGTTATCGCTAAATTTCGATTTCGTTATATATACAGTTGGATATCAAGATTATGTTCTCCTCAGATTTCACAAGACGGCCTATTGACGAAGAAAAGCCTAGCGGAACTAACCCAAACGCATTAGATGATTTTACAGAGATAAAACGTCAAATTAATAACCTTAATAAGGTGACAGGGAGAGTATCTTGGAAAAAGGTTCAGTCTCTTTCAAAAACGATACTTTCGAAAAACAGCAAAGATTTCCGTTGTAGTTGCTACTTTACTGTCGCAGCAACACATAATGATGGCTTAAAAGGTTTAGCTGAAGGACTCAGTTCTATTCTGGACTTATGCGTCGTTTATTGGTTTACCGCATATCCAGAAGTTACAAAATCAAACGCAAGGATTGGGGCGATAGACTGGATGGTTGAACACACAGAAAAACGAATAAAGTCGATTAAAACAAACCCCGACGACGTACTGCTGATCGAAACTTGCCATCGCTTATGTATGAGAATTGAAGAAGAACTAAGACTACATTACGGTATAAAAGCACCTTCATTAGGTGGGGTACGTCGAATCTTAAAGCAATGGGTTGATGAACATAAAGAGACCGAAGCAAACCTGCGCGAAGCAGAGAATCAACGAAAGTACCGAGCTCCAGAAGAAAATAAACAACCAACACCAGTGGCTCAACCATCAACCATTAAAATTGATGTGTCAAATAAGCAATCTGCAACAACATCGAAAGTCGACGATAAAACACCCTCTAATTATTTAGTCGTCTACCTGTTAGCCGGATTTCTTGCTTTAGCATTGTCCTCTCACTTCTTTTATAAGCAATACCAACTAAATGATCTGACTAAACAAATCATCACATCTGATATCTCACAACTTAATGAAATAGCACATTCATTAAGATATGAATATGCTCCTATTTCTCAAGATGTTAGACCTAATGTCGTAAACCAATTAGACACACTAATGAAAGGTTGGGTTGCCGATCCAATCAAAGTGTATCAGATCGATATTTTAGACCGATTGACGCTTGATTTGACCAAGCTATATCCGGACTCGTCTTCTATTCTACGATTACGCCAAGAGTTCACCAATGAACAAGAAAAGTTAAACACAGATTACGCCCAACTTCACCGACGCTTTTCTAACGCCAGGACTGTATTTGCGAATGTAATTAGAGGAAGTGAAAGTAAAAAGACAGCACGAGCTTATGAGTACAGTAACTCTCTTTTTCCATTGATTGGCCGCATTGAATATGCAGAAAAAGAACAACAACAAAAAGAACTACAGAAATCTCTTCGGATACTGAACGTCTATTTACACAAAATAAAAACCTTAGAATCAGATCTGTCAGCAAATAAACCGTAAAACTCATAAAACCGTCTTAAGACTCGGTATTACAACAAACTCAAAACAACGAAATAGGCTTATGTTAAAACACAAACTAATGAGGAACCCTGTTGTTATATCAACGGCCATTTTCCTCTTTCTTGCTGCTACGATCGCTGCAATCTATATCCTTTGGCTAGATATAACAGACAAGTTTTACCTATGGATTGCTTTAGGTGCTATAACAATTTTCTATTCGTTGTTTCAGGTAACGTTGTGGCTAAAAAAGAAAAACAACACTAAAGCCCTAAAGCTGGAAACAGAAGAAGAAGCATTAGCCATGGTCATCCGTCCGCTTCTTTCTGGTTCCAATAAAAAGCCAATCTATTTAATGATTGGCAATAAATACGCGGGTCGAACTCAGTTTCTACTTAACTCCAGTGCAATCAAGCCAATGGATCAGACTCGTACTGCAAAGAATGATTTTTTCGAATGGTATGAGTCAGACTCCGCCGTGTATATCAAACCGGATCAACGCCTATTGTTTCAAGAAGTATCAAGTAACGATAGCGCTCTGTGGAACACATTTGTAGATGAGGTCATTAAACACAAGCCTAGAAAGCCATTTTCAGGTTGTCTTTTCTTTATCGATTTTGAATTTTTAATCGTTTCTGAATCAGAGCAAATTGACTATACATTAACTGCTCTGAATCATCGATTAGAGTCAGTAAGTGACAAAACATCATCGGCAATTCCTCTTTATCTAATGATGTCTAAACTCGATAAACTAGAAGGCTTTAAGGAATACATACACTTTAGTTCTTTAAAGACCTCGGTTGAATTTCTATCAATTCCATTAAAGGAAGCTAAAGGTGTATTTGTTGAGTACTACCATGATAGCTTCCGTAATTTAGTAAAAGTAATGGAGAGCAATGCGTTAGATTCGTCGTCTCACTCTAATGACGTTAACGAGAAGCAAGCCATATTAGCATTCCCTAAACAATTCGAATTGTGTCAGTCTGAAATTGCTTCTGTGATAGAACGACTTTCAGAACTCAATACTGGGTCTTATTCTCTTGATATCCGTGAAGTGTTTTTTATATCGAATATCCAAGGTGGTAGAAAATACAACCTATTAGCTAAGAGTTGCAGCAACTACTTTAACTTGCCGATCATTGCGTCGGAACATACTCAGTTAACAGAAACGCCCTATTTTACGCGTTTCTTAATGGACTCTCAGATCCTGCCTGAATCTGATTTCGCAGGTGAAAACAAGACTTACCTTAGGATGATCCAGAGGCAGAGCCGTCTAGCCGTTGCAGCTTCCATTATTTTACTAGGTAGTGGTGCTTACCTGTTTTCAACGACTTTAGATGACAACCTGAGAGTGATTAGTCAGCTTATTGGTATAGATGATTCACAATCGTCTTACCCAAAAGGCAATTCTTTTGAAAGTTCTCTTTCAAGTGCGATCCAAACTGTACAACCATCTTATCAAGCATGGCTTAGTGGCTCACAAGCGCTAGATAATGAACTTGTGAATATGAATGTAAGTCGTCTCGATGAAAGTACGAAAATCGCTTATAACGCCCTCATAATGCAAATTAGAAACCACTTAATGCCAGTAATTGAGCAAGGTTATCGTTTGCAACTAACACAAAATCAAGACAACGTTAATAATGCACTGCCTTTACTAAAAGGTTACTTAATGTTGAATGATCCTACAAAACGCGAGATAAAATTTCTACGTCAGCAAACGATGTCAACGCTCCAAAAACTCAGTGATCAACCAGACTCGATCACGACAGTGATGAAATATTTGGACGCATATTTCCGCACTGATTTTGAACCTGTATCGATCAACATGAATATGGTGCGTGCGACAAGACGTTCTCTACTCTCTAGTTCAAATGTAGATCTTGTGTACGCCAGCTTGTTACAACAAGCAGGTGACATTGATTTAGGCACTTTGAATTTACAGCGAGCAGTCGGTTTCGACTTTAATAATGTCTTCAACGACAACTTGGATCCTCAACGATTAGAAATCGATAAAGTTTACACATCTACAGGCTTCAGTACGTTTTACCGCCCTCGCGTCGATTTAATGTCGCAACAAGTCATCACCGACAACTGGGTATTGGGTTTGTCAAACCACGTAATCCCAACAGACAAAGAACAAGAGACATTCAAGAAGCAAGTAAGAAAAAAATATACGGATGACTACATCAGTTATTGGCGAAATGCTTTAAGCGAACTAAAAGTAAAGCGTTATAACAATATAGGGGAGATTACTAACGCCATTGATCTGATCTCTGGCCCATCTTCTCCGATGACAACGGTTCTAAAACAAGTTTATACAAACACGCAGTTTTCACCGATCGGTCAACAAGGAGCATTAATGGCTCAAGTTAACCCTAAACTTACGGGTGCCGTAAAAGCAGCACCAGAACTCGTTGAAGAAGTTGTAAAGCCTGACTACTTATTAATGAAAAGAGTTGAACAAGCTTTCCACATCTTGAATCAATTGCAAATTAACGAAACCCCAAACTCCCCTACACCATGGGATGAAACGATAACTGCACTGAGCAGAGTTCGTACGTATATGAAAGATATAGCAGACGCACCGGACCCTCAAATGGCAGCGTTGTCTGCAGCACAACACCGGATGAGTAGTACGGATGCCGATCCTCTGATTCGTTTAAAACAAATTGCACAAAAATCTCCTGAGCCAGTAAGAAGTTGGCTTTTAGACGTAGTTAACCAGAGCTGGTCCGTGATGATTTCTGAATCATCAAAAGGAATACAGACTCTTTGGTATAGTGAGATCTATTCTAAGTTCAAAGAGTTAGGTTTAGGAAGGTACCCTTTTGATCTAAGTGCAACAGAAGAAATTTCGATCGAAGACTTTGAGCTGCTTTTCGCATCGGGAGGCTTGCTTGATGCATTTATCGATAAAAATTTCGCTCCTTTTTATGACACAAACCTATGGACGCCAAAACAAGTAGAAGGTGAAATTATGCCTCTCTCACCAGAACTGCTTGTTCAGTTACGAAATTACAATGTCATCAGAGATACACTAATCAACAAGAGTACAAACCGTTTGTACCTTCCATTTAGTGCGAAGGTACTTGATCTTGATTCTAGTGCGATCAGAGCAAGCTTAAAAATAGCGGACTCAAATATCAACTATTACCATGGTCCCAGCAGAATTCGCGAACTTGAGTGGCCTCCTCAAAATGGAGATTTCAATATCAGTATAACAATTCAAGATGTAACAGACGAAGGTAAACAACATGTACTAAGCAAGAATGGTCAATGGGCTATCTATCGGTTATTTGGTGACTCAACGTTAACAAATACCCATAACGGTAGCTTCGTGAGTGATATAAAAGTATCAGGCAGAGATCTGAGCTTGCGAATCACTCCTTTGACTCAGAAAAACCCGTTTACGTTAGCGGAGCTGTATAACTTCACTCTACCCGAAGCTATATAGTAAAAATACAAATACAAATACAAATACAAATACAAATACAATAATAATTCAGAAAAGGCAGAACACATGATGTCCAACATTAGTTTACAAGGCTTAGACAAACTAGATCGTAAAATTCTTTCGAATCTACTCTCCAATGGGCGAGAATCGATTGCTAATCTTTCTCGCAACATCGGCTTGTCGCGAACAGCGGTCGCTGAACGCATCAACAGGCTTGAAAAGACCGGTATTATCAAAGGGTATACGGCACAAATAAGAGTAGAAAATGACGGGAGAAAAGCGGCCAGTTATTTGCTAATTTCTTGTGAAAAAGGTAAGAAAAATGATGTAAGTAATGCATTAAAAGAACTACCTGAAGTCAGACTTACAAGCATTGTTGGGGGGACCTACGACATTATTTCTTTGATTGAAGCTCCTGATCTGCAATCAATACACCATTTATGTAATGAGATAGAGTCTTTCAATGGCATTCGCTCTCTCAATACAACAGTAGTGCTACACCAGCCAATCAGTCGTTAAAAATAAAGCCGCTCTTATGAGCGGCTTTTTTAAATGCCTCCAATTACTCTAATCTTCGCATCTTTCGTACCTGCTTGACCCAACCAAAAAGTTTGCCCCAAACTCGTCCCATCACCTTGACCGAGTTGGTTCTTTGGAACTGAGTCTAAATCAACGGTTAGCTTTAAATCCCAAGACATGGGGTCACGAAGAATAAAACGCATCAACCCCACTAAAGTTTTATGGAAATCTCCTCCATAGGAGAACTTTCGGAACGTCTCGAAATCAATGTTATCAATACAAAGATTAAACTTACCGTTTAGATCTGGGATGCTCTTACCTAAATGTAAATTTGAACCCAAAATACAATTCGTTCTATTTAATTGATTCCTTTGGCATTCGGCAATTTTTACTCTTCGAAAGACCCACTCTTCGATTCGAACACTTGGTAATGAAAAATAGTGCGCAACAATGCCAGAAATCAGTTTCGGAGAGCGTGTCCTGGTAGATAGCTGATTGACGTAAGACAAAATCTTTGCACGATCAAGCCCGATCGTATCAGACTCTTGAATAACATTAGACAACCCTGCTAGGTGCAGCATACGCCCAGAAAAGTCATCTGTTGCATCGCTTTGATACTGAACATGATAACGGTACTTTTTCCAAACACGATAGATTAAACTGGTATATCTATTATGAAAGAAATCAAAGAAGTCTCTAACTGGATTATCATCATCATCTCTACCTACTAATTTTTCTGTATAGTTCGCGGGCAAAGGTGAACTTGAACCGTGTAATCCTAAAAAGTTAGTTTCAATTCTCGAATAGTGCTCACCAGACCTTTCCATATGACTGATGAATTCCATATCACTTTTGGGGAAACAGAGGTTTGGTGAGACACTAAACGCAATTCTCTCTTGATAAAAATATTTGTTTTCACCAACCGCTACAAAATCACTGCCCGGTAATAGTTGGTAGTGCTTCTCTAACAACAAAACTGCTTGAAAAAAGCTAAATTCGTTTATTTTTTCTGATAATTCATCAATCATAAGATTGTTTGCTGTCCAGTTAAACTTGCCCATTGGTAGCTTTCGCCACTGCGTTCATCATAGACTTCTAACTCTGTAAATGAGTTAACACTTGAATATAAGCGTATGAACTCATTCAATACATTTGCCATCAAAAACATGTCCCCTTCATTGACAAAAAAACTAGAGTTCATCTTAAGCTTAAATTGATTACCACGAACGGATACCCCTCTAAACACTCTATCGATAGGTTTCATTTCTGATGAGATAATACCGTCAAGCCTGTGCAACGAAGCCCTATGAGCCTGCCTATCCACTCTAGAATGGAAGTCATATGTAGACAGTAAAACCTTGAGTACATCAATATTAGAGAGCGATAGATAATTCAATGACATATTAGCAATCAGTTGCCATTGGAGTTCGCCATTCACTTGCGGGCTAACAGATTGCGTAGGTTTAGTAATATTACTAAACGTGGCGTAAGTTGGAGATTTATGTGTGGTATATATGATGTCTCCTACAGACAATCTTTCAGACAAATCTGCATTACTGCACAATAACTTCATCAAAACCGTTTCGGTTCCTAGGTCTGCAATATCCCCATTGTGGGTATGAAAAGATATATAACGCTCAAGCCCTCTTCCACTCACTCGCTCTGAAACTTTTGACTTGTAGAAATCACGTTTATCTCTTTGATTTATTTGGTGTTCAAAGGACTCAAATTCAATAAGAGATTTTCGTCGCCTTTCATTTTTGCTCCAACTTTCTACTTGGTTTATTGAATAAACTTCGTAGTGATCCTGGTTGTCACTCTGTGGCCGAACTTTATACTCATTTCGGCGATGTTCAAGCCGAATTGGATCACCATCTTTTTCGAATAGGTTCACAGCTGGCGTGCAATGTAACCTTAAGTGCTTATCTTTCAGGACAACTTCGGCAGGTAATGCTCTCTTAAAATGGAATTTAAGGTTCACGGTACTTCTTTGTGGTATCCCTTTTAGCCAATCGAGACCCGTAATATCAAAAAACATAAATTTGTCTGGTAAAGAAAAATATTCTTGCAACAAACGATAACCTGCAAATGAATTGTCGCTATATGGCAGTATCGCTTCGTCGTCTTGGTACCCAACCGGTTTAACAAATTCAGGTCCAAGTTTACGTTTATACCCACCGCCCACGTCTAACTCGACGTAGTCTAAGTATCTAAATATCCATAAGAAAAGAATTCTAGTTATATGGATCTCACCATGTAAATGAAACCTTAATTTATCTAACCCGATACGAGATAACTCTAGCCCATGTTCAGTCGCAAGTGTCACATCAACAGATGAGCTTGTTCGACTGTTGCTTTGGTCAATGCTTGTGATTTTTAAGGGGAAAAGCTCTACGTCATAGCAGGTTCTGAATAAACATTGCGTACCTTCCACTTGTTCACTAGCCATCTCAGCCCCGCGCTTTACCACTGTTTTTTCAGTGACACTTCCGGAGTGTGGCGTTAGTTCGCTAATGCATAACGAAGGAATCGAGCGCATGTAATGTGGCCACAACAGCGTCATTAACGACTGAGTGAGCTCTGGGAGTTCATCATCAATCTTTTCTCTAATACGGCCAGTAAGAAACGCAAAACCTTCAAGAAGACGTTCTACATCAGGATCGAATGTTCCTTCAGACAAAAAGTTGGTCAGTTTTGGATTGTACTTGGCAAATTCGCTGCCGGATTCTCGTAGATATGTGAGTTCATCTTGAAAGTATTTACTGTTACTCAATGGGCACCTACTAAACGTTAAATTGGCCGTCAGTTCCCATATAGACATCGATAGACATCGGAACTTTTCCACCGTTGTGTAAGACTTCTCCGCATATGCCAAAGCCTAATTGAAGAGGGTTGTTGTGATTTTCTCGGTAATGTACTTCAACACTTCGTAGCCGAGGTTCGAAGCTTTCTATTGTGGAAGTGATGTTCTTTTGGATGTGACGAACTAAATTGGTGTTGTTCGATAGAACATCATTGAAATCAGGTAAGCCATATTCCCGATCGATCATTGAATTACCCGCATGAGTATTAAGCAAATCAGCAAGGTGCAGATGAATGGATTCAATTAAATGCCTATGTGAAACCACTTTTTCATAACAATTTTTCGGCTCACCAAGTTCAATTCGTTCTAATAATCGGTAACCTTTTTCCATATAACACTCTAAGAAAAAAAGCAGCCAGTAAACCTGGCCGCTTATTTATTTCCAAACTTATTATTGGTCTAGCTTACCAACCAAAGATAAGTCAAAGCTCGCGCCCATGTACTTGAAGTGAGGACGAACAGACATCGATACTTTATACCAACCTGGGTCACCCTCAACGTCAGACACTTCGACTTTAGCCGCTCGTAACGGTCGACGACCACGAACTTCTGCTGGCGGGTTCTCTTGGTCAGATACGTATTGACGGATCCATTTATTTAGCTCAACTTCCAAATCGGTACGCTCTTTCCAAGAACCAATTTGCTCACGTTGAAGTACTTTAATGTAATGAGCTAAGCGGTTAATAATGAACATGT
This sequence comes from Vibrio sp. 10N.222.55.A1, assembly GCF_041473835.1. Classification (NCBI taxonomy): domain Bacteria; kingdom Pseudomonadati; phylum Pseudomonadota; class Gammaproteobacteria; order Vibrionales; family Vibrionaceae; genus Vibrio; species Vibrio sp. 10N.222.55.A1. The sequence goes on from NZ_JBFRSX010000049.1 coordinate 9,185, forward strand.
AAGGTAGCTGAGTACCCAACTTGTAGTTCATCTCAGCTTGCTTGCCTTCAGGTGTATTCGCAAACACTTTTGGTTTTTGAACTGAGTTTGCCGAGAAGAACGCTGCGTTATCAGAACCTTTACGCATTGTTAAAGCCATAAAGCCTTCTTCTGCAAGTTCATACTCACGGCGGTCAGAAACCAGAATTTCGGTTGGGATCTTAGTTTCGATCTGACCCATCGCTTCAAAGTTATAAACCGGTAAATCGGTTACCGCACCACCACTTTGCGGGCCAATAATGTTTGGACACCAGCGATATTTTGCAAACGACTCACTGATCTTTGAAGCCATAGCATAAGCTGAGTTACCCCAAAGGTAATTGTCATGGCTGTCCGTAACCATTTCATCGTAGTCAAACGCCTTAATTGGGTTGTCTTCAACTGAGTATGGCGTACGCAGCATAAAACGTGATGTACACAGCCCAACATAACGTGCGTCTTCGTGCTCACGGAATCCGCGCCACTTAGTATACTGAGGACCTTCAAATACCGACTTTAAGTCTTTTAAGTTTGGTAATTCTTCATAAGAATCTAAACCAAAGAATTGAGAAGATGCAGAAGTAATAAATGGTGCATGAGACATAGCACCTACATTACCCATATATTCCATTAGTTTAATATCAGGCGAAGACGCAGATAGTTGGTAATCACAAATAACGGCACCTACAGGCTTACCACCAAATTGACCGTATTCACGAGTATAAATCTGCTTATATAAACCTGATTTCACTACTTCAGGAGCATCTTCAAAATCATCCAGAACTTCGTCTTTCTTAGCCGAAATAAGTTCGATTTGAATGTTTTCACGGAAGTCCGTGTGATCAACAAGATATTTAAGACCACGCCATGTTGATTCAATCGCTTGAACTTCTTCGTTGTGAAGAATTGCATCAACCTGTTTAGACAACTTTTGATCAATCTCAGAGATCATCAAATCAACTAAAGACTGGTCTACTTTTTCTACTGTTGAGCTGCTTAATAACTCACCAATGAATGCTTCAACGCCACGCTTTGCAACGTCAAAACCCTCATCACTAGGTTTAATGCGAGTCTCATTTAAAATGCTATCCAGAAGAGAGCCTGACTCAACTAGAGCGGCTTCTTGTTCTGGTGCTTGTGCTTCTGCCGACATGATCTTCCTTACTCTGCTTTTTCGCCTTGGTCTGCACCAATGCTTAGTTCATCCAAAAGTTTCTTTCTTGCTTCTTCATCTTGAAGAACTGCTGCAATCTTCTTACGGAAAGCAGGTACATTCCCTAGAGGGCCTTTCAATGCAACCAAGGCTTCACGAAGTTCTAGTAAACCATTCAGCTCAGGAACGCTCTTCGCAATCGACTCTGGAGTAAAGTCCTTCATATTTTTGAATGTAATATCAACGCCAATTTGCGCACCTTCTTCATCAGAAAGACGGTTTTCAACATTTGCTTTGATATTCGGTGCGTAACCTTCTAATACTTCGTTAAAGTTATCTTTATCGATATTAATCGGATTACGCTCTTCGATCGGAGTTTCATCTGCACGAGCAGTGAAGTCACCGACAACCATCATACTTAGGGGCAGTTCAACATCATCAGACGCATCGCCTGTTGCTGGAACATAACGTATATTAATTCGCTCTTTCGGAGCCACCGAGCCATCACGTGACATAATTAGTCCTTTCTAGTTTATTGCTGGTCATAAATTGTTTCCCATTCGCTATATCTCACAGGTAAAAAATCCTTAGTTCGATATAGTTCCTTTAGAGTTTTTTGAATTAGATTTTCTAAAGAAAAAAACAAATGGGGTTCCCAAATTGATAGATTTAGTTCCTTAGCCACCGCCCAACTTTGTTCCAAGTAAGGCAAGCACAAAGGGTATAAACCAACACTTTGGTAGGCTTTCACTAACTTTAAGTGCAACATGAATTGTCCACGACCGGAGTTATCCAACTCGAGTTTGTTTGACAGTTCAGCCACATATTTACCCAAGTCACCTAGGGCAATATCCTCCATCTCAGATAGATCATCTTCAGCTACAACAATAGTTTGAATTATTGACGACTTACCCGAAGGACAAGCGTTACCTGTAGACAACCAAGTAATCGTTGCTTCATCCGCAAATGGAATAGAATTTTTGAAAGAGAGGTTCTCAATTCCCTCAAAAGAATCGACAAATCTCTTTGTTTCTTGCTTTACAGCCAACGCAGCTTCGTCATACCCAAGATTGTCTAACATTGAATAAACGAAATAATGCCCAGTCAGCCAAAATGGCGCATCAGTAAGTGTTCGCTCTAAACGCTTGATCGTATCGATATCACTTTCTTGATTTGCTTTATCTCGATATTCCGCCTGCTGGTCTGATGACACAGCGAGGCTAAGAGGCGTTAGATTGTCTTTGTGATCAGGTAAACCATCAACGTCGGCCCATGTCAGGTGACGGTAAATCCGATATCCTAAAGGTTCAGTCGGATTTGAATGCACCATGATCTCAGACACTTTTTTTAACGTACGCTTTGATGCAGCCGGAGATGAAAAATCTGTGTCAACGTCTACAGTGCTGTGCTCTCGAGGTTTACTTCGTTTCTGATTAGGCGTGGTGTGCGTCTTCGGACTGTCAGCTTCGTGGCTTTGTGGAACGATCGCTTTCTCGGACAGTGCAACAACATCAATGAGCGGTTCGGAATCAGCCAAACTGTGTTCAACCAACGTTTCTTCATTTAAAGATGCGTTCTGCATTAGTTGATTCAAATGACTTTTTAATTCGAAAAAGTCTACATCAGAGTCTTGAAATATCTCGTCAAACTGACGCTGGATACCTTCAGTTAGTGTGATACATCGAGATAGAACTTCCCAGTCAAGGGATTCTGCAGACAATTTAGTCGCGACGAGTTTGAATTGATGATTGAGCCACTCAACAGCCCCATCTCTACCTCTTTTACGTTTAGGGTATAACTCATGACCAAAACGACTGATTGAGTCATTGAGCAAAGATAATCCTTCCTCAAGCCCTATCTCGCCTTTGTCCTCTACCAAAGAACGGATCAGATAACAAAGCGCTTTAAGATCCTTACTATGCTGACTTAGCACTTCAATCGAATGGACTTTTACTATATGCCAGTCAACAGTCTCACCAAATAATGAACCAAATTTTTTCACTTCGGCTTCCATCATTTCATAGCAAAACTCGTACCTAGCATCCTCACCAGTTGGTGAGTGTTCAGATATTGGTGCTAATAGCGTTTCAGTATCGATCAGACTCAAGTTAACCTCTGCTTTCAGAATTGTAATTTCTAATTGCTCGCTCGATTGCTATAGCACCTCGCGCTGGTTTAGATAGTTGATGACTTTTGTCTATAGAATCACTTGCCATACTATTAAGAATTTCCGTTATTTCGCTGAATTTCTTAGGGGCATTAGTCTCTAGATCAGCTAACGAGTCGTGAAGTTTCTGTCGGCCAAATACTGATTGTTCAGTTACAGTACTGAACAAGATAAATTCGCTTCTTGCTACTTTTAGAGCTCTTACTTTAGCTTTCAATTTTGGCGTGTTACCAAAAAATGATTGCGCAGCTTCTGCCTCAAGAATTGCTTTGGTGTAATAATGCTGCTTTGCATTTTTCTCTATCGAGGCATCTATTCCGCTGAGCACTTTTCGCGGTAATACATGACTATAAAAGTAGGCTCTTGACTGGTTTACTTTCCAAGCAGTTTCAATATCACTGTCTGCAACATCTGATTTCCCATCTAAGATGAGTTCGACTAAACGCTGTTCTTGATTCCCACCAAAGGCGGCAATATTTTGTGAATTGATGGTCGCCTTATTCAGACTTGCCATCGTTTCCGTCAGCGCTTTATCTGCATAAGGAAATAGAGAGCCGTCACTGTTCAGTTTTTCTCGCAAAACAACGAGATCATGCCGGATCGACATCAGAGTTTTAGGAAGTAGATCGACCGCCCCTTCATATTCATTCAAGTCCGATTCATAGTTTTTATACAACTTAGCTAATTTGCTCTGTTGGACTTCATAAGCTTCTCGGTAAGGAGCTGTCGAGACGACATCTTTTTCCATATCTTGTAACGCGAATTCAATATCCCATGGAGACTGCGCTAAAAAAGACGCGGTTTGTGCAGGTTTAATAGTGCTCACAAGGCTACTTGAACTGCTGGTAGATTTAACAATCGATTTCCATTCAGGCTGACCTTGGTTATATAAATATGTGCCAGTGATAATTACGACACACAGAACCAAACTCGCTTCTAAGTATCGGAGTCGACCACTTTGAATTCTGTCAATAGTTCGATGTTTGGTTAGAACGAGATCAGCATTCCGTAAACTACTAAATAAGGGAGCACTTACATCAGCACCAAATTTTTGGGTATCGATCTTAGCTAGTTGCTGCGCAAACGAAGTCGCTGTATACCTGTGCTGTCGAGGGTTGTTGACAACATCTTTAATTAACTTCCATACATGGTTAGGGATTAAACCTGGTCGTTTTTTTGCTTGTAATTGAGTTGTCCAAGCATCACCAAATGCAGCACCAAGAAATAGATGCCCAGTTAATAACGCCAATGAATAGACGTCATCTTGAGGTTGAGCCACGCCAGACTTTATAAATGCAGGAGACGCATAGCTCATGCTTGCTTCAGCGTAAGTATTAGATTCACCAACATAACGAGCAGCACCAAAGTCGATCAACTTTACATAATCGGACTCTGTAACAATAATGTTTGAAGGTTTAATATCTAAATGGCAGACACCTCTCGTGTGCATAAACTCAAGCGCACCAGACAATTGATATATCAGCCACGCAATATGGTCATGCCTAAAACCTTTAGGAGTATGACGAGCCATTTTTTCAGCCAAAGATTCGCCCTGAATCCACTGATACATAAAGTATGGTCGATCGAACTCTTTGCCTATTTTAATGAAATCAGCAACACTCGGATGTTGAGACATCTCAAGACGACTGGCTTCATTAATGATTAATTCATTCGCAAGTTCAGATGAACCTTCATTTAGAACCTTACAGCAAACCTGTTTTTCAGGGTTCCCTTTCTTGGCCAGGTGATAAACAGTCGTTTTGCCATTTTTTGAAGGTAATGTATCTAACACGTCAAATTGGGAGAAAATCACATACTCTAGCTTGGGCTTATTTTTATTAGCCATATTCTGAGCTTGCTGATTTTTCTTTTCGATCGCTTTCACAACCAACTTATCTAGATAACCTTTGGCTGTCCCTTGCTTTTCTGGCACGCTAAACTCTTTATCAAACGAAATAAATTAATGCTGGATAATAATTACTGTCCAATACCCTTTTCAATAGCAGTATTTAAAACCATCGGTAAGACTATTAATTCAGTTATTATTACTAAACAACCGAACATTACGACAAACGCTTTAACTAACTATTTTTGGCTAAAAATTAGGGTACTTATCCACGTAAATAACGAACTAAACATACATTGTTAACTGAGTCACATTTTTAGTTCATTCTAATAAAAACGAATTGTTCGTTTATCTGAGTAATGTTCAGAAATAATATTGATTATCTCTATAATTGGAATAGGTGTTTGGGAAGTGGATTCACCAAATAGGAATTAGGAATAGTTCGATATCAAGTGAGTATGGTAAAGCACTGAAATACTGCTCACTTATCATAAAACCATCAAGCCCCGCTCCTAAGCTTGAGTTCGTCATTGGAATGTACAACGCTATACTTAATTACGATGATAAAAATACACATCAGTTTCATCAAGGTGTTACAAATTTAGAGATAGAGCGGTGCAGCAACTAAAGCGGCTTGATGAATAAGGTGGATCTAAATAAACGCTAAGACTAACTTTGTCTACTGAATCGCCTTTCAGATAATTGTCGTGTGATAATGATTATAATATAAGCGTTTCGTATCACGGCTATGCAGTCAGGTCTGTTTCATACAAGTGAGTTGGAGCAACGCCCTTTCTCCTTTAACATCAAACATTAACAGGGTTACAGGGCTATTATGCGTTACCTCTTGGATAGTGCAGGCCATTAATGCCAATGCAGAACAACTACCCAATGTACCCCATAAATCATTAATTAAAGTGGGCTGCTGTGGGTTATCAAAACATTCGGCGCGTGCACCTAACGCGAACCCATAATCTTCAGTATGAGACCTCAGATTAGTCATATCAGAGAATACAGGCCCAAAACTCTTGATATTGCGACTCGCATTCCTGACGAGCTTCATTACTGACCTTCGCGTTGTATTTGCAGGTTCTACTTCGAAATAACCTAACTTTGCTTTGGGTTTAAGCTTTAACGTTTGCACCAAGTTATTCCGACATAACAGTAAACCCGCCCCGCCCTCACTCGGTATTATGCCCCATGGATTAGTTGAACTCATGACATCTCCAGCTTCGATTAAGTCACTGAGATCATCAACAAGTGAATCTACTGAGATACTCATTATTGCATCGAATTGGTTCAACTTAGCCAATGATGTGGTCAAGTATGATGGTCCACTTTGTTGAACCACTTCATAACGTGATATTGAATCACAATGCTTACATTCACTTAACCACTGACTCATCTCCACAGCAGAAATAGAGCCCGGTACATTGACGAGTAACGGAATAGGCTTTAATGATGTAGGTAACTGCTTTAAAAGAGAGTCGATCAAGCTCTCAATAAGCACCGAACACTTGTCAAACAATGATGTACTGGAAATGTATTCAATACTAGCGTACGTGAATCTTTCTATCCCATCACCGGCCACTTGCTGATCGAACCTTCCCAAATCCGCTTTGGCAACTGTTGTGGCAATATCAAGATTCATGCCCGTTGGTGTCATGGCTTCCATACCAATAACGAATCGTGCTGAATTGTTATTCATTATCCGACAACTCCTGTTTTTTATGGATCTTCGTTGACACTAAAAGATGCTCCTCGCCTTGACATGGAAAGGCAGCGCTGTAACTGATTGAAAGTATGCGAGCCTCTGTATCAATGAAAACCGTAGAAATAGGCATATCTACTTGATAGTTGGCATTTTTAAATTGAGCTTCTGCTACATACATCTCTTTGGGGAAACGGAAAGAGAGTGCATCATTATGGCAAAAGCCACTCATCATCAATCGTTCACCGCCAGATATGAAGCCTTTGCATTGTTGGTCTAGTGGCGCACTCTGATAAAAACGCTGGTCAAAGTCTACGGGATAAAGAGGTTTCCTATTCTCTAGCCAATCGTCATCAAAAGTGCCAGCATATTGCTGACGAGCCCCGAAAAATGGGGCTAACGGGCCAAATCCAGCAACCCGTGTATTCTTGGGTGTCGCACTCCAATCTTCTGTTGGATAGAAAACAGAAGGAACCTTCTGTTTTAATAGTTCACCTTTGCTATCAGCAACTCCTCCACCGAGTCGATTTCTTAAATCGCCGCCTATGGCACATGAGAAATCGATCTCTTTTTCGACAAATGGGAGTGGTTTACTCAATGTTACACTGCCACCATGCTCAATCCATTGCCTATCACCAAGTACCGAGATGGTTTTATCAATGTGACCGTCAATCAAAAGCCGACACTCGTGGTACGTAACTGCCTTTTTTGCATAGCTTCGTGCCTTACCGAAAATCAGCACATCAGTATTGGCTTTGACTATGGCAAATTCATGGTCTACTTTCATGGCGGAGAGCCCCGCTTCACCCAAATAAATCGGATCGTCGTAAATCTCTGACTCTTCTTGCTCCGTCCAAACTGAATCTACGAGTTTCCAAGAGCGTTTTCCAACAACAACCCACACCTCATCGCCATTCTGATCTCGTTGGAATCTGCCTTTAATAGAAAGGTCAGGATGATTCTCAATATCCCACAACTGCATTATTATTCCTTAAATTGAACCTTTCTGAGGCTGCTGAATTCTGAGTTAATCGTGTGATATTCCAGTTTTGTTGATGAGCAGGCATAGTAAAATCCCAAGGAATGTATGATCGAGTGTGAAGACAAACCTGTCGCCAAATCCAAACCCTAAATACGGTACTAACCTGAGTATCGAACATGGCTTGTATACTGGTTTCTAAGGTCAAAGGTTGCCCCATTCGACTTGGTGATACTTGTATGTAAGCACCACTTTCAACCCACTCTGTTAACTTTATGAGTATTTCATCCCATTCAATGTCGAGGCCAAAATTTTCTGGTGTCACTGGCATACGTTGTCCATAGACAATATAGAGCGCCTGAACCCATTGCTCGCCATCGAACTCATCAAGGCTTAACATCAATTCAACTATTTCAGGAACGTGCTCATTCAGGCCATGTAAAACAAACTCAATTGGCGCCAGCGCACCGCTCGTATCAAACTTGGAAAACTCTTTGAGTTCTAAAAGTTTGGCAAAAGTAATGACTTCAGGATCAAAGACACCATCGACGGATACACCGAACTCCTTACGAAACCATGTATTCCTGTCTTCCTTCGCAAGTAATCGTTCAAACAAATTCTGACTGCCCGCAGTATTTTCAACTAACCAAATGACGCTCTCTGAATCATTTTGTAAAGATAAAAACGAATGCGTTTTATGATCGGAAAATCGTTTATCTTTGAGCCAACGTTTTAATAAACCGACAGTAATACTCTGACGTAACTGTATGCATTCAAGGAAAAGTAAGGGAAGCTTACAACCACCTTCAACCATTCCGATGATCACAGAGTCGATGTCTGATAATGATGACTGAACAACTAGCAATTTTGCGGTTTGGTAATCCAAATCATCAAGTATCGATAAACCACAAAGTAGGTTTTCGTGCTCTTGTCCAATTTCAGAATTCAACATGAGCCAAGCATAAATGGTTGGTTCGCTCTGCTTTAATTGATGAATCAATCCCGGAGCCAATCGATAGAAAGACAAATAAACATTTTTTAGGTCTTCAATCTGACGCTCAGCCAGCGCTAAATACTCCAGTTTAACGCTTGGGTATCCCCTTTTGTGTACTTGTAAGCGTTGCTTTAACAAGAAACCGAATGTCTCCGAAGCCAGTGACAGCTTTTCATTACACATATCCAGCCATTTGATAGGAAGCTCGTTCAATAAAGTGAGCGTAATTTCCGCATTAGCGATGGCCAGTTCCACATCTTCATTAGTAATCGGCTGGTTTAGTTGATCTATACCTATTTTTTGACGCATCCGGGAATCCAATCTAGTAACACGATCAATTGATCGCAATGGTGCCGCCTTGAATTTTTTGAGCCTTCTCAGCTTGAGAAGTCACATATTTGGCTTTGGTGGTAATTCGGCCATCACGGCCGCTGTAACGAGTCTCTGTTTCGCCACTTCTCACAATTAACTCTTGTTCCGTTTCAATAACCATTTTCTTTGCTCTCAGTACAAATTCATCAGAATCATCTAGAATGGAGAAAAAGATATCTGTGACTAAAGGGAGATTAAAATCGTTATTTAAAAATTCGATACGACATGAAAGTTTGTTATCAATAGCAAGTTGTAACTCGGCTAATTTGAACCCCCGCCCCAACCTCGCATTTATTGGTTGCTGTAAAGGGTTACCTTCGAAATCGACACGAACACCACTTTTAGATTCGTTAATCGATACAATTGTTCCAAAACGCGAAAAGCAAGCCGTTGATTCGGCTTGCTGTTCGGTGATGGTTTGGATAATTTGGGTTTGTTTTTCCATCATTAATTGATCGCTACGTTTCCACCTTTGACTACAACTTTATCGCTTCCTTCAATGGTTATTGAAGAACCGGACAACTTGATAGAACCATCACTATTCATCACTAATGAAGACCCACCCGTTTTCAGTACTATCTTGTCACCGCTTATGATCTGGGTCGCACCATCGGCTTTGTATGAAGTATTTCCTTTAACAGAAACCGTTAAGTTGCCACCAACCGTTTGGTTATCATCAGCTCCAATGTCAGAACTTTTTGAAGCACCTACCGTTAAGTTGCTATTTTCGCCCACATCCAAGTCATCATTCTTACCAATCTTGGTAATTTGATTGTCTCCAATTTCTAGATCAGAGTTATTCTTAACATATTGAGTCTCATTGGCATTGTAAGTAACGGATACATCTTGTTCGACAGTTTCAGTAAACGTACTGTTAACTTGGGTGGTCTTGTGTCCGTCAATGGTCTCTTTGTGATCACCGTGAACATCATTTGTCTGATGGCGTGCAACCTTTAAAAACTCATCTTGGCCTATGTCGCGATAACGGTTATTTAAAACCTTGGTCGACATGTCCTTTTGCGCATGAATGTAGACTTCTTCTTGGTTAGCTTCATCTTCAAAGCTCAACTCGTTATAGCCTGTCCCTTTATGCGTTTGCGTTCTAAAAGTTGTCCGCGTTTTGTTCTCTGGTAACGAATATGGAGGATAATGAAGTCCGTTATAAACTGCGCCAGTAACTAATGGCCTATCAGGGTCTCCCTCTAGGAAGGTAACAACCACCTCATGGCCGATGCGAGGTAGGTATACCGCCCCCCAAGTCGGTGCAGCCATTGATTGGCTAACTCGAATCCAACAACTCGAATGCTCATCGCTCTCGCCATAACGGTCCCAATGGAACTGGACTTTGATTCGCCCAAGCTTATCGGTATAGATCTCTTCACCTGCAGGCCCCACGACAACCGCTGTTTGCGTACCTTCAACCAAAGGAGCTTCAAGTTTTGGAGCTCTAAACTCAACATGTCTAGGAATACACGCGAACTGATTATGATATGTAGTTGGCAGACCATTAGTTTCGTCTTCATGCACCTGAGGGTCATGACCACTATGCATCACCGACAGCATGAGGTAATCGCGGTTAATTGCCGAACGTGGATGCTCACTGATACTAAAACTGTATCCAGACGCCAGTCTCATGACATTACTGGTCGCCTCTACTTGCTGATTATCTACAACGTGCTCTGACATCCATTCATTTGATCTTACTTGCCCCATTGCTGGGTCAACGTAACGTCCTGGAAAATCGAATAATTTCAAATCTAAATCGAGTTCGCCGGAGCTGCTCATTTCCTGAGGGATCTTCGGAAACTCGTAGTTATAGTCAGTGTAAGTAACGTGGCCGGTTTTCACTCGATTCACAAGTTCAAGATCAGAGATATGCTCGCGATCTGCAACACCACCACCATCAGCATGATAAACAATAGGACCCAAATAAGACCCGTTAAGTGGTGAGCTCAATAACTCAGCTATTGCATCATTACTGTCGACAATAACCATTGTGTGGTTAGCTTCTGTATGCTCAAAGTAGTACCACATACCATGCTCAGCCAAAATTCGTTGAACAAACTCTAGGTCTGTCTCTCGATATTGGAGCACGTATTCTTTTGAAGGATATACGCCTGACAGCTCTAATCGATAATCAGTTACTGACGCATCATCTAAAACTTCAGAGATGATCGCCGACGCTGATTTTTGTTGAAATATTCGGCAGTCTTGTCTTTGGCTCAAAAACCAAACTTGCGGAACAAGAGTCAGTTGGTAACGGGAGAATCTCCTACCCGATCCAAGGTAGCGAACTTCATTAACTACGCCGTGAAAGCATCTCGCTGAACTGACACCTTGGCCATATAGAGTCAAGCTACCTGGTTTACGGATAAGTGCATCAAATGAGATATCAGGATCAAGTGAAAGTAATGATAGGCTGATTTGAAAAGGCTTTGAAAGCTCTTCGATTACCTGAAAGCTCTCCACACGAAAATCATGCTCAGAGCCTTGCAGTTCAAACTTAAATTCTACGTCATTCACCATATCTTTTACCTGATACTAATAATAGAAATAGGGCCAACAGCAGTTGTTGACCCTTTGTTTTTCACGAAAAGCGATTAAGCTTCGCGTGGAGCACGCCAGTCATCGTTACCAGCAGTACCACAGTTCTCGTGAGTTACTTCGATTGCACGGTAAGTCAGCTTAAGTACTTCTTCAGTTACACGATCTGAAGTTGCAGCGTCTTGACAGTGATTCATACGAGTTTGAATATCTACAAGTAGTGCATCAATTAACTTGATTGAGTAGTAGTGCTCTTGCTTACCTTGTACTGAAGTACGGTAAAAACGGATTACACACTCAGGAAGCTTTTCGCCAGACACTAATGCGTTGAATAACAGAGGTGAACAACGGTCTTGTACTTTAGTTACTACTACAGGGCGGTGAACACGTTGACCTGTTGGTTGGCCACTTTGTGGGTCACGTGGAACTGTTAGTACGTGATCAAGTTCTTGAACTAGGAACTCATCAACGTGAGCTTCTTGCCAAGTGTTACCTACAGAATCTGCAGAGTAAGTATCTTTAGTAATGTGACCTTGAGTTTCACCATTGATAGACATATATGCTGGAGTTGGCATCGATATTTCCTTTTTAAAATTTATAATTCATTAATTCACCAAATCGCTTATCACCGCGACTGATTAAGCTAATACAAACATCATGCCAACTTTATAAAACCAATGAATACAGTCAGTTACAAAAAATCACCCGTTATAAACATTATATTTAACAACAATTTGTTGTTTATAAAAACGATTTATTGAACGTGGATACTAATAAATTGAATTTAAAACACAAAGGCAAAATAACTATCTCGAAGATTAGAAATAAAGTCAAAAAAACTAGTAATTAAATCATAACACCTAGACTATTTATTATTTTTAACGGGATTTTAAATATTAGTCAGATAAAAAGCCAAAACAAACAATAAAAGTAACCAATAAACAATAGTAAATTCATCACCGAATAAAAAACCAGTTATCAATTTTAGTATAATTGCTGCATCCCATATACATAACTAATAGAACTAAAATGATAAATATAAACCTTTCCTCTTTAATACAACGTCTGCACCCTATTGTAAAAGTCGCTTTAGAGGATGCCGCTGCATTAGCCGTATCGGAAAAAGCCAATGAAGTGCAAATTGAACACTATCTATTAAGCTTATTAGAAAGGCCAAATAGTGATTTTGATATCTTATTAAGTCATTTCGATTGCTCAGAGACCATTTTAAGGCAATCCATTCGTTCGACTTTAGATACCAACACAACAGGCAACGGCAGCAAGCCCGTTTTTTCTTCGCTTTTAATCGAATGGCTTCAAGAAAGTTGGTTGGTCTCATCTTTAGATCTATCCGAAACTCAGATTCGCTCTGGCGCCCTACTTCTTACACTCGTGAGTAACCCACTACGCTATGGTCAGCACGGCTACGCTTCAATCTTAGACGGTGTAAACCCAGATACCTTAAAGCGTAACTTTTCTGAACTCACAACAAACTCTCTAGAATCTTTAGCAACGACATCAGAAAAAACCGACGCACGTGAAGATGGTTCGGCATTAAGTAAATTCACCACCGACTTTACCGGCAAAGCAAGAAAGGGCGAGATCGACCCAGTATTCTGCCGTGATCAAGAAATCAGACAAATAATCGACATCTTGGCGCGACGCAGAAAAAATAACCCAATCGCCGTAGGTGAGCCGGGAGTTGGTAAAACAGCGGTGGTAGAGGGTCTTGCATTAAAAATTACCGAAGGAGATGTGCCAGACTGCCTCAAAGGTGTTGAACTATACGGCCTAGACATGGGCTTACTTCAAGCGGGGGCAAGTGTAAAAGGTGAGTTTGAAAAACGCCTTAACGCAGTACTAGATGAAGTGAAGAATTCACCGACTCCAATCATTTTATTTATAGATGAAGCTCACACGCTAGTTGGGGGAGGCAATCAAGCTGGAGGCAGCGATGCTGCCAACCTACTTAAACCCGCTCTAGCACGTGGTGAAGTAAAAACAATTGCTGCCACCACATGGTCTGAATACAAAAAATATTTCGAAAAAGATCCAGCTCTGGCGCGCCGTTTCCAACTGGTAAAACTTGATGAGCCGTCGGCTACTCAAGCAGCATTGATCATCCGAGGCTTAAGACCAGCCTATGAAAAGTCACATAACGTATACGTACGTGACGACGCAATCACTGCCGCAGCAAACTTAGCTGATCGTTACATCACTGGACGTCAACTGCCAGATAAAGCAATCGACGTGTTAGATACGGCTTGTGCTCGCGTCAATATTAGCCTTAATGCAACACCGGCACCTGTTGAAACATTACATCAAGAAATTGCCGCTGCGAATCGCGAGCTCGAAGCTCTAGAACGTGACCAACTTCAGCAAACTGGTGACAAACACAGTGCCGCTTTAATTCCTGAGCTAAAAGAGAAGATTGAAAAGGCCACAGAAGAACAAGCTACCCTTCAGGTTCAATGGAAAAAAGAGCAATCTCTTATTCAAGAGATCATAGAACTGCGTAGTCATCTTTATAGCCTTACTACTCCTTCGACTGAAGAAGACAGCGCTCCTATAGCTGACAATACGCTTCAAGATGATGACGCACTAACAAGTGACAAACCAAATTGTCATGAATATTCTGAAGAGCAGACTCGCGAAGCTATTCAATCTTGTAACGAACGTTTAGATAACGTGCGCGGTACCAATCCGCTCGTTCACTATGAAGTAGGTCCAGACGAGATTAGTCATGTTATTTCTGATTGGACAGGCATTCCTATGGGTAAGATGCTTCAAGATGAGTCGCAAGCGACCTTAAACTTGAAGCAAAATCTAATTCAAAACATTAAAGGTCAAGAGTTTGCCATTGATGCGCTTGCTGAAGGTATTCAAACCGCAAAAGCAGGATTGGGCAACCCAGATGCACCAACGGGCGTTTTCTTATTGGTTGGCCCAAGTGGTGTAGGTAAAACAGAAACAGCTCGCGCTATCGCCGACCAAATGTTTGGTGGTGAACGTTTCATGACGACCATCAACATGTCTGAGTTCCAAGAGAAACACACTGTGTCTCGCCTTATTGGTTCTCCTCCTGGCTATGTTGGTTTTGGCGAAGGCGGTATGCTAACCGAAGCAGTACGTCAGCGCCCTTACTCTGTTGTTCTTTTAGATGAAGTTGAAAAAGCAGACCCAGAAGTACTCAACCTGTTCTATCAAGTTTTCGACAAAGGCACACTGAATGATGGCGAAGGTCGTACCATCGACTTCAAAAATACGCTCATCATCATGACGAGTAACCTCGCGACACATGAGATTGAGTCTTTGGTTCACCAAGCGAAAGACATTGATGCCAATATCGTCGCTGAAGCCATTCGCCCAACGTTGAATCAACACTTCAAGCCAGCCTTGTTGGCTCGTATGTCCGTGTTGCCATTCCTTCCACTTTCAGACGCAGCAATGACTGATATCATCCATCATAAACTGAAGAAAGTGTCTGAGCGCCTGCAAAGCCACCACAAACTGGCACTTTGCTATGGTGATAACTTAGTAGAATTCGTATTAGGCAACTGCCGCCTTGCAGAGACGGGAGCTCGAAATATTGATGCCGTTATTAACCGTCAACTATTGCCGCAGCTTTCGACTCAACTACTGGTGAATGACAAGGATGATTCACATACTCAAATTGACGTTTCTGTGGACGAGCAAGGAACTCTAACCTATGCGTTCAGCTAACCATAGTGAGCTTAGTAACGCCCTACTTGCGATCAGCCAATCTCTGGCTGATCGCAGCCAGTTAGCTCAAACTTTGGATGCCGTTCTCACAGCAGCAAGGCAAATGACTTTCGCGAAACATGGCATCATTTACGTGCTTGACCAAACCGGTCAAGCCTTGATTCCGAGCACTGCACACCACCATGAAAAAGTCATTGCCTCACATCCTTGGGAACCACTGCAGTTAGACACAGTAAGTGAAGCCGACCCATTCAACTTCGCCGTACGTAACGGCGAAGTTGTCTTGATCAATGAGCTATACACTTATAATGGTTATGACTGCGAAGGCATCTATCAAACCGAGCAAACGTTAGGTCTAAAAAGCAACAACTTACTTGCTTGGCCATTGATTGATGATGAAGGCAAAACCATTGGATTATTGGTTTTGCTCGATTTAAGCGTTATCGATAACGAAACCGCACTTACCGAGTTTTGCCGAATGGCGGCAAGTAATATTCGCCATGCCATTTGGTTAGAGCAATATGGACAAGTGATTAAGAGTTTAAGCGCCGATAACCAAGCATTGGTCCGTGAAAATACTCAGCTAAAAAAGCGGACAAAGAAAACCTATCAAGGTCCGATCGCTGAAAGTGAAGAGATGGTCAATGTATTGAGCCGACTTGATAAGGTGCTCTCTCTGCCTGTCGACGTCTTACTAAGAGGCGAGACAGGTGCGGGTAAAGAAGTCATTGCAAAATACATTCACGAAAACTCGAATCGTTCAGATCAAGCATTAATCGTTCAGAACTGCGCCGCAATTCCTGAACAACTTCTGGAATCCGAACTTTTCGGACACAGAAAAGGGGCATTTACCGGTGCAGACAAGGACAAAGTTGGCTTATTTGAAGCAGCAAACGGTGGCACCCTGTTCCTAGATGAAATTGGCGATATGCCAATGCTACTTCAAGCTAAACTACTGCGTGTGCTGCAAGAACGTAAAGTTCGTCCTGTTGGTGCCAACAAAGAAATTGAAGTGGATGTCAGAGTCATTGCAGCGACACACTGTAATTTAATGCAGCAGATTAAAGACGGTGGCTTTAGGGCCGATTTATTCTATCGCTTGAATGTTTTCCCTATCACTTTACCACCACTGAGATCCAGACAAGCGGACATTATCCCACTTGCTGAGCACTTTGTTCAGCACACCACGACGATGTTAGGCTTGCCTCAATCACCAGGCTTGAGTGCTAATGTGAGAAACCAACTGCTCGCTTACCCTTACCCGGGTAACGTGCGTGAGCTTAAAAACATCATCGAACGCTCGGTTCTGCTTTCCGATTTCGAAACCATTACTCAGATTGAGTTTGGTGAACAGATCCCTGAAGAGGTAGAACACCATCAAGTCGTTGCTCCAGTTACATCGGCAATACAGCCCACGTTTGAACCTGAACCTCTAGGAGATGACGATGTCGCAGTTGGCCTAAAAGAGGTCGTCAGCCAATACGAACGTACCGTAATTATTGACTGCTTAAACTCTTGTAATTGGCACACGAAACGAGCGGCAGAGCAACTGTCGCTTCCATTAAGTACGCTCAATCACAAGATGAAGAAATACGATATTTCTGCGGCGGGTTGAGCTCCGTGGATGAGCAAACTGAGCAGATCGATTGATTAAGTTCCGATTGACAATAAAAACCGCCCGAAGGTTATATATAGTAACTTA